>CAZNYE010000439.1:0-1804 GCA_964577185.1 uncultured Pseudomonadales bacterium
CGGCACAGCAAGCATCTCACTGGATACGGGCGGACAAAGCTGCAGATTCTCTTCAGTGGGGGCAACACGCCAGCAAACTTGGACATCAGCCCGAGGTTTACGCCGCCCATGCAGGAACAGGCTCACCTCGGGCGAGGGTTCAGGTACGGGGCTGGTTTGCGCCATGCAGTCAACATGAGCGGGGAGCATCACCGGCGCGTGAGGCATTAGGCTGTTCAGTGACAGCAGTTCGTCCTTGTTCGGCGGTTGCAGATGGGCAATCCCGAAATCCACGCAATCTTGATCGTCACGCCTTTGAATGAGCCACTCGAAGGTCTTGACGACCGCGCCGCCGTAGACAGGATCGTCATCTGCCTGATCACCTCGCAAGAGAACGGCAGCGCAGCTGTTGGTCGTGCGACCCATGCGGTTCAGACGGCCAAAACGCTGACGCAGGGCATCAAGCGCGGCGCATTCGGTGACCAGAACGTCGAAGTCAAGGTCGGCACCTACCTCCAGCGTTTGCGTGGCGACGACGAAGTGTGGCACATCAAGGTCCCGCTTCTCGGATTCGCTCGAAGCCAATTGCAGCGCATCAAGCGATTTGAGCACGTTGGATTTGTCAACGCCGCGCATTCTCCCGGTCAGGAGTATCACCTTGCCGTCGTGCAGTCCGGCAAGGTAGTCGCGCACAGCGCGGGCTGTGGCAACACGGTTTGCAAACACAACCATGGCCGGATGCCTCCCGCCGTTTCGAGATTTTGATTCCTCGGCGAGCATCTCGGCTTTTTCGCCAAGCGCTTTGGCGAAACGACTCGTCGCGTTCTTGCTTTTGGGCACCGCCACACTCTCTACCGAAGCGGGTTTTCGCGCCAACTGGCGGCGTCCCAAAGGATGCGTCGGGTCGCTGCCTTGGGCAGACTCGTCTTTGAACACCGATGCCAGGCCCGGAGGTGGAGTTGCCGAGAGCACCACGGGATAAAAACTCCGGCGCAGCGGACACCTGCTCCAAGTGCGGTATTGCTGAACCGCTTGCAACGTCTCAAGGAACGGTTGGGCGCAATGCGCTTCGTCGAGCAGGATCAGACTGTCGTTGCCAGCCAATCCGGCGAATACGGGCCACATGCCGTTGCGCCGCCCATAGGCTCGAAACAAGAGGCGCGAACCAATCTGATCAACCGTGGAGGCGACGACGGTGGGTTGCAGCGGACTGCGAGCCCAAGAATCGGCGCGAAAACTGGCACCGCGAAGCGTGTGGACTGTCAGCGGCTGCTCATCCTGCCAAGACCCGTCCGTGCCGCCATATGCAATCATCCTCAAGGAGTCTGCGACCTCCTTCAAGATGCCTGTCTCGGCATTCGCCAATTTCGCTGCCAACCGCTCGGCCCGCGCATAGGCTTCATCAACGATGATGCGCCGGTCCACCACAAAGAAAATACGGCGCGGCGCCGTGATAACTCGACCTGTCCCCATGTGTGACATCTGTGCCGCCAGCGCGAACGCCGCGATGTCGATACAGGCTGTCTTGCCGGCGGCGGTGGGCAGGGCGACGGCTTCCGGCCATGGCTGGTCGTTGTTTTCCAGTACCCGTTTTGCCAAGGCTTGTTGCCAGTCAAACGGTTGGTATTGCCAAAGGGCTTGAAAATAGTCGCCAAACAGGGCCGCGCTCAGTTCAGCCATGGTCCTGCTCGCCTTGCTCCATCGGCAAGCACAGGCCATAACCCCGGAACCGTCCCGCGCCAATCATGACCGGGCCGGTTACTGGTTCGTCGAATATAAGCACCGCATGATTGTGATTGCGGACACCGCCATCGGACTTCCTAGT
>CAZNYE010000440.1:0-2954 GCA_964577185.1 uncultured Pseudomonadales bacterium
GTGTTGCGGCGCGTGGATGCATTGAGCGAGTTCGACCCGACAGGATTTCCGACGTTCTTGCCCGTCGATGGCGACAACGAGAGTTCAGTGAAGTTTCAGGCAGCCAAAATCGCCGCTGACGGCACCTTCATGAATGAACGCTGGAAGCAGGTGGTCGAACTCAAACATATCGACACGCGCCGCAACACCAGGCTGAGCCCCTTGTTTTTTGTGTGAATTCTCCCAGAGAAGTGCACGGAATCATGCTCGTAGCCATCGTCTTCGTCGCCTTCAAGGGAAGTGTTGGTGCCTTGCGTGGTGTAATGCGAGACCGTTACGTGGTATTCGGCGTGAGGAAGCGCATCACCGATCTCTATCCGGCCCAGCTGTTCGCTGTTCGAGCCTCCGGCGACCTCCAGACCGCGCAGATTTGATTCTTGGCGGCTGAGGAGTTGAAGCACCCCGGCTAGCGCATCACTTCCCCACAACGCGCTCTGAGCGCCTGGGAGGAATTCAAGGCGACCGATGCCCGCGAGGTCGAAATGGGCGAAGGCGAATTCGGACCCTGTTGCCGGGTCGTTGACCTCGATACCGTCAATGAGCACCTGTAGGTGGTTCGCCTCCGCGCCGCGCACGCGAATTTGCGCTTGCGAGCCAAAAGCTCCGGCTCGACTCACAGCGAGGGATGTCATGGGAGCCAGCACGTCCGGCCCAATAAGAGACGCACGTTGTTCTATTTCTTCCTCGCTCAAGGACTGAACAGGCAGAATGGACTGCGTTTCAATTCGGTGTGCTGTGACTGTGATTTCTTCGAGCTGGTCGTTGGAAGTATCTGAAACTTCCCCGTAACAAGGCTGAGTGCAGAGCGCCGCCGCGATCAGGCAAATTCTTGGGTGATACATGATTCATGTCTCTCGTCAGTCCGCCAATCCTCGAGCGGGATGAATACCATCGAACGCGGCCGGTCTCCGGACTCCCGGGTATGGATGGACTCCGCCTTCCCATGACACTTGGTCACAGTGGCGCATGAAGCGACAAGGGCCTGCTTGCCGCCAGGGTGTCCGATCACCCGATTACCGTTGCGAGGACAGTATCGGCTTCGCACCGATTTCCCGTTCACCTGCGCTCGAAGAGACGCTCCATGCGCCTCTCGATGCAGTGTAACACCACTGCCCTTGTTGCATTTTGGGGCGATGGTATCGCCGCACTTGGGTTCCTATACGCTTACTTCCAGTCACGGCTCTCACAGGAAGGCAATCCTATTCGTACACCAAACGACCTCGGTTTCCGTAGAATCGATCCAAGGTCTTCAGTAGATTCCCCTGACCGCGAGTACCATCGGGACCAGCGAAGCCATAGAGATTGTCCTCGGCGTTTGGATTCACGATCAACCCATTCATACGCATGGCCTGGGCCCAATCGATCGGTGCCCGCCAACCCGGATGCGGCACGATGCGTGTATGACTCCCGGCGTATGGGTGCTGTCTACGACGATGAATCAGCACTTCGACAAGTTGCTCCACCAAGTCAGGGTGAGCATCCGCAATATCGTTGCTTTCCGAAGGATCCGCAAATACATCGTAGAGCTCATTGACAATAGTGATCTTCTCAAACGTCTGATCGACCTTTTGCACCAGCTTCATCCTGTCGCGCAGGACGCTGAAAAAGAACTGCCTGCCCAGGAAGCCTTCCGATGCGTAGATGATGTCGTCGCTACGTGACTCGACCTGTCCATCAACTATTGCCTGCCAGAGACCGAGCCCGTCGAGCGGGCGATCAGCCAGCACTTCAATTCCCGCGGCCGCTGCCAGCGTTGGAAAAACATCGAGGGAGGTCATCACCTGTTCGCTTATCCCGCCGGCCGCAAGTGCTCTTGGAAATCGCATGACGGCTACCACTCTGATACCGCCTTCGTAGGTGTCTAGCTTGAATCCACGCAGCGGCGCATTGCTACCGCTTCCGCGCGTCGCTCCGTTATCACTCAAGAAGAGCACGATTGTTTGCTCGCTCAACCCTTCGGCTTCAAGGGCATCAAGCACCAGCCCAATCCCCTGATCCATCGCCACCATCATGGCCTGGTACACACCGCCATACTCTTCAATGAGTGTCCTCGGTGCTTGGGACGGCGAGTGCGGCGCCTTGTAGGCCAAATAGAGAAAGAAGGGCTTTTGTTTGTCCCGCAGATCCGTGAGCCAACGTGCCGCGTCCAATGAATAGGTGTCGGTGTTGTATTGACCCGCGAACTCGGGAAGGCTGACGCCGTTGCGCTGCAGGTCGTAGCCACCCTGGTTCTCGTGCGTGAAGTAGTCGCCACCGGTATTCAATGAACCGAAAAAATAATCGAATCCACGGCCATTAGGGTGATGTGCCGGCACTGTGTGTCCCAAATGCCATTTCCCGATGATTGCCGTCTCATACCCCTCGGCGCGAAAGGTCTCTGCAATGAAGTGCTCACTTGGGGCGACACCGAAGCCGCTCCAAGGGTAGACGGTTGCATAGGTCAAGCCGAGCTTGAGCGGGTCCCGTCCCGTGAGGAGCGCGGCGCGTGTTGGTGTGCATTTGGGATTGGTGTAGAAGCGGTCGAGCTGTACGCCTTCTTCGGCCAATCGGTCGATATTGGGTGTTGGAATAGGACCGCCGTGAAAGGACACGTCGTTCCAACCCATATCGTCCGCGAGAATGATCAACACATTGGGTCGTTTAATGCCCGCACTCGATGCAAGCGCAGCCTCAATGACACCGCTCCCAGAGAAAAAGGACACGCACAACGCAGGGAAGAGGAACACACCAAGGGCGGTGGAAACAAATCTAGGGCGGGTCATCTTGCTGGTCTCCTTAAGGCAAAGCGTCGCTTAAAGTCGATCACTGTGGGTGTATGGGTCATAGGGCGAACGTGAAAGTCTATCGCGCTGTCGATTGCGAACGCGCCGCGTACCCCGCAGGATGTCCTGAACGAACAACCAAAACGCAGGAAT
>CAZNYE010000441.1:0-8841 GCA_964577185.1 uncultured Pseudomonadales bacterium
CATCGTACGGCCACTGACACACCTGAATGTCATGTCGCCTGCTCTCACCTTGACCCGCAATGAGGTTGATCAAATCGTCGACACCCTGCGGGAAGGCATAGCGCGTGCGCAAAGGGACCTCGGTATGGCTGCTTAGTTTCGCAGTTTCCTCATTTTTCACATGGTTCTTTGTAAATGCTGGACAAGGCCATGCCGCCCGATGCGCCGCAAGTGCGTCCGAAAAAGTTAGCGGGTTTGATCGATTCCCTGATACGCAACGGCTTCAGTGCGGGTTATACTTGTGGAGCCCTCGCTGCTACCGCCCTGACTGCCACCGGGCTCTGGGCATGCAACTAGGGCAGGCCTGTCCTTTACTCAAAGTGATAGCAAAATGAAGAGTACAAATCGCGCAATTGTCAACTGGCTCGCCATTCGTTTGGCTATCGGTACACCGGTCGTGATTTTGCTTTCGATGCTGTCTCACTATTGGGGTGTTCATGAGCTACTGGGTCTGCAGCCTGAAGTTTCCCAAATGCTGGTTGGATTTCTATTGTCATTGGTGTCAATTCCATACTTCCACCGCAACATAGTTCGCATCAGGCGGAACAATCTCTAGCTATTCATCTATGACAAATTCCGCAGACTAAATATCAGGGCATCTGGAAATGCTCTCAAGCCTTCCAGATGCCCTCGATACTGATAACCAGTCCTGTCACTCCTGCAGCAGTTGATGACGGTTTCGGAAGTGCACGTAGAAGTCGGGCAAATCCTCAACGCGTCACAACAAACTCCCGTGATACTCAACATTGCTGATATTTCGTCAAAGCAGGTGCGTTCCTACGTGTCGGAGGCGGATGTGCGCCGACTCGAGGAAGGCATGTGACCACGCATTGATTGCGGCAGAATTGACCAGATTGCAAGAGGATCAGGAGTACACGGCAACTACCCTACCCTTTCAATCTTTTAGCTTCAATGAAGGGGGCGGCATAGACTTCACGGCGGGAGATTCGTTCTTCCACTGCACGAACGAAGCCTGCGAAACAGCCGAACCTCCCACGCCGCCCTTCAGCCCAATCGAAACACCTTATCCCGATGGTGCCTGGGCCGCCTATCACAAGGACCACAATCTCTGGGTTCGTTCCGTCGACGGCGAGACCCACGTACAGCTCACCCAAGACGGCGTGGAAGCTTGGGGGCACGGCACGCAAACCGGTACTTCTGTCGCCTATATCTCCACCGAGCGTCTCCTAGGAGGCAACCCACCACAAATCAAATGGTCGCCTGATTCTTCCAAGATTCTCACCCAGCGAGTCGATGAACGCGATGTCAAGGAACTCTCGATCATTGAACATGCACCTCGCGACGGTAGCCTGAGGCCACGCACTCACACCATGCGATACGCCTTTGCCCGCGACGAGGCAAAGCCGCGCGCGAGCTTCGTCGTGTTCGACATTCCAAGCGGTGAACGCACGGACATAGACTATCCAGAGATAGAACTCTTGTATGCCACCGTGACTCACCCCCAGTCGCGGGAGGTCTGGTGGAGCGAGGACAGCCAGGGATTCGGCTTTGTGCATCGCAAAGCCTTCTCACGCGGATATTCCATTCATAGGGTCGATCTTGAGACCGGAGAGGTCAAACTAGAAGTTGATCGAACCAGCGAAAGTACTTCTTCCCCGGGGTTTTCGGCGCCCGTGCCACCGCAAGTCTTGGACCTCGCGGATGGGCGCCTCGTCTGGTATTCGGATGAGAGCGGCAATGGCCATCTCTATTGCAAAGAGAGCGATGGAACCAGCACACAGATCACTTCCGGCAAATGGCATGTAGCAACAATCCTGCACTTCGACCCAGACAGGTCATATCCCATCATTGACTCAATCTACCCGCGCACCCAAGTGTGGCGTGACCCACATCTCTTTGCCGATTCGGTGTTTTCTGCCTTCGAAACCCAAACGCTCGCAGAATTAGGATTCATCGTCATGTCCGTGGATGGTCGCGGCACGCCCGGGCGCAGCCGCGACTTCCACTTCCCACCCGTTGTCAACCTGCTCGACCAGGCTGGACACCTTGAGGACCACATTGCAGCCATCGAGCAACTAGCCGAGGCTCGCCCGTACATCGACAAGAATCGGATTGGCATTTTCGGATGGTCTGGAGGTGGCTACGCTTGGGCCCATGCCATGTTGAGCTACCCCGACTTCTTCAAGGCGGCGGTCTCTGGCGCTGGCAATCACGACCCCAGAACCTACCTGCCCATTTGGGGTGAGAGCTACCAGGGCGATATCGACGATGCCTATGATGAGGTGGGGTCAAACGCACACCTTGCCAGCAACCTCAAGGGTAAGCTGTTTTTCGTTCACGGGGCGCTTGATGACAATGTGCATCCAGGCAATACCTATGCCCTTGTGGATGCGCTCATACAAGCAAACAAGGACTTCGACTTGCTTGTATTAGATTCGAGTCAATTGCAGGTGCCTTGGGGGCCGAAGTCAATCACAGGGCAGAGTCTGCCCTCGGAGATGATCGTGTTGTTCGCCGCAAAGTCCCCATGCACCCAAACCGGCTTGCCAACGAAGCGCGCTTGCAGAGCTGCAAGAAGCACTGAATGGACGCACTCGAGTGAATCTCCATGCAGCATGCTGCGCATGCATCCGAAAGCCTCATCGGCATACACCTGAAGGCTGCCGCCTCGATAGAAGTTCACATCGCTCGGTTCCGGCCCGCCTCTGGTATCAATGGCGTGGAGTGCGGTCCGGAAGGAGGCGATGTCCTGCGCGTAGCGCACCAGATCAGATATCTTTGCCCTCTCGCCACTCACGCCTTGAATCCAACAATTCACCAGCCAGGTCCAAGGATAAGCCTGCGAGGGCTGGCTCATGCCAAGCGGAATGGGCACGGCAACAGGAAGATGCGGAGCCAGCCTTGGTAGCCATTCGTACTCCACGCCAATCTGCGCGGCATAGGCTGCGCTGCTTGGCAGGCGCAGGCTCATGGTGTCGCCAAATCGAAAGGTGCGGTTGTCGTGTGCCTGAGGCTCTACCGGCGTGACCGTGAGATCCGCCCATTGTGGAAAACTCGCCGCGACTAAGCGCCGCGCCAGATGATAGTCAATTGGCGTCGGCAATATCCTTCATGCTGAGCTTGATGCGGCCACGCCCGTCTACCTCGGTGACCAATACGTCCACCGCCTGTCCCTCTTCGAGGTAATCCGACACCTTCTCGACGCGTTCATTGGCAATCTGCGAGATGTGCAGGAGCCCGTCTCTGCCAGGAAGGATATTGATGAAGGCTCCAAATTCAACCACCTTGCTGACTGTGCCTGAATACACCTTGCCGATTTCCGCGTCCGCCGAAACCTCATTGATCCTGTTGATGGCACCTTCGCGAGAAGTCTGGTTGTCAGCGTATATGCGCACCGTGCCATCGTCTTCGATATCAATTTCGGCGCCGGTTTCTTCGACGATCGAACGGATGGTCGCACCACCCTTGCCGATGATGTCGCGGATCTTATCCGTGTGCACCTTGATCACTGTCAAGGACGGTGCGTTCTCATTGATCTCGGGGCGCGACTCGGCGAGCACCCTGTTCATCTCTTCGAGAATGTCCAGACGCCCCGACAGAGCCTGACCCAAGGCCGCTTCCATGATCTCCTCGGTGATGCCATCGATCTTGATGTCCATTTGCAGGGCGGTGACGCCTTCTTGTGTGCCTGCGACCTTGAAGTCCATGTCACCCAGGTGATCTTCATCCCCAAGAATGTCGGTCAGCACAGCAAATCGATTTTCCTCCTTCACCAATCCCATGGCGACACCAGCCACCGGACGCACCAATGGAATGCCAGCGTCCATCAGCGCCAGAGAAGATCCGCACACCGTGGCCATGGAACTCGAACCATTGGACTCGGTGATATCTGAGACCAGACGAATGGTGTACGGAAAGTCCTTATCATTTGGCATCACCGCCATCAAGGCGCGCTTGGCGAGCTTTCCATGACCTATTTCGCGTCGCTTCGGTCCGGTCATCATGCCGGTCTCGCCGACGCTGTAGGGCGGGAAGTTGTAATGCAACAGGAAGGCATCCTTGGTGGTCTCTTCGAGCGCATCGACGATGGCGGCATCGCGCATGGAGCCGAGGGTTGCGGCAACCATCGCCTGGGTTTCACCTCTTGTGAATAACGCCGAGCCGTGCGTCTTGGGAAGCCAACCGACTTCGATGTGAATGGGTCGCACGGTTTCAAGGTCACGCCCGTCAATGCGTGGGGCACCGCTCAATAGTCGCTCACGCACAGTTTTGCGTTCCAATGCGGAGAGCACGGAATCGGCTTCGCCCTCGGCCGCATCGTCTTGCTCGCCGAGCGAATCGCTTAACTCTTGTCTGATCTCTCGCAGGCGCTGCACGCGCTGTTGCTTTTCCGTGATCTGATAGGCCTCTGTCAATGAGTCCCCACAGAGTTCTTGCACGCGAGATTCGAGTTCAGTTCGATCGGGTTCAGGCGGCAGTTCCCAGGCTGGCTTACCACATTGATCTGTCAGGGCTTGAATGGCGCGAATGGCAACCTGCATTTCTCCGTGTGCATAGAGAACACCCCCGAGCATGACATCTTCAGAGAGTTCACGCGCCTGGGACTCCACCATGAGAACCCCATCGCTAGTGCCAGCCACCACCATGTCAAGCAGTGACTCCTGCAATTGAGCATAGGTCGGATTCAGGATGTAGGCATCCTCGGTGAGACCAACGCGCGCCCCGCCTATGGGCGTCTTGAAGGGAACGCCGGAGAGCGCAAGCGCCGCGGATGTGCCCAGCATGGCCGGTATGTCCGCATTGGTCTCCCGATCCGACGACACCACTGTGCAAATCACTTGCACGTCGTGACGGAACCCCTTGGGAAAAAGGGGTCGAATGGGACGGTCAATCAACCGCGAGGTTAGCGTTTCCTTTTCGCTCGGACGCCCCTCGCGGCGAAAGAAGCTGCCGGGAATTCGGCCGGCGGCATAGGTTTTTTCTTGATAGTTGACCGTGAGCGGCAAGAAATTCGCACCGGGACGTGGCGTCTTGGACGCCACTACCGTACAAAGAACCACCGTGTCTCCGAGCGATGCGAGTACCGCACCGTCGGCTTGGCGCGCGATGCGCCCGGTCTCAAGAGTAACTTCCCTGTTCCCGTAGGGGAACCGGACTCGTGATGCTTTCAAAACTTTCTCCTCAGTATAACTTTATTGTTTTGTTTGATTGATTGTTTGTTTGTTGGTTTTTTAAGAAAAGTATTGGACTACAAATGCCCGTGCACAGACACACAAGTGAATGCAAGGAATAACCGCCAGCTCACAAACTAGCGACGCAACTTCAAACGCTTGATGATTTCGCGATACCTTGACACGTCTTTGCTACGCAAATAATCAAGCAGCTTGCGGCGTCGATTCACCATGCGAATCAACCCCACCCTTGAATGATGGTCCTTCTTGTGCGTCTTGAAGTGATCCTGCAACGCATTGATTTGCGCCGAATAGATCGCGATCTGGACTTCCGGAGACCCTGTATCGCCCTCGCTGCGGGCAAAATTCTTGATGACCTCCGCTTTCTGTTCGGCATTGATAGCCATGTTACCTACTCCCATTCATTGTGATTGGATGCAAGCATGCGAATAGCCACTGATGGGTGCAGCCTAGGATGGCAAGCTAAGAGCTTCCATCCCCGCATGCTCACTCTATGTGCTCTGAGATTCAGAGCTTTGTTGTGAAAATTCTGCCTCATGTCGCTAGCCTGGTAGCGATCATGCGACGCGGCGCGATGCGGCCGTCTTCGAGTACTTCGCCGACGCCGACAAAGCCATTATCCCCTAAACCGTCCTCGTGCAGGCGAACCCACCCTTCGGATGGTGCGTGCGGCACCATGACTGGCTGGCCGTGGCGAACATGCCATAGGCTGGCGTTGGTCAAGGACACTCGCGGAAAGGCTTGCACGACGCTAGCACTTGGCCTGAGCGATTCCAAAAGCGCATCGTCGCTTACCGACTTTCGCTCCTTGAGTGTGTCGTAGTCCACGCAGTCGTCAAGCCCAAACGGACCGGCCTTGATGCGACGCAAGGCAATGACGTGGGCACCGCAACCAAGGGACTCGCCGAGTTCATCCGCGATCGTTCGTATATAGGTGCCCTTGCTGCAATCGATGGCAAGTGCCAATTCTTCGCCGGCACACTCAATCAATTCATTCTTGTAGATCTCAACCCTGCGCGGCTCACGCTCCACTTCAATACCCTTTCGCGCAAGCTTGTAGAGCGGTTGCCCTTCTCTCTTCACCGCCGAGTACATGGGGGGCACCTGGGAGATCGAACCGCGAAATTGATCGAGCGCGGCTTCCACCTCGGTCTCGTCCACATCGAATGCGGCTACTTCACGCGTTGCTATCACCTTGCCTTCAGCATCTCCGCTGTCCGTGCGAACGCCGAGCCGGATTCGCACCTCGTAACTCTTGTCTGAATTGAGCAGAAATCCCGACAGCTTGGTGGCCTCGCCGAAGCACAGGGGCAGCACCCCGGTGGCGAGTTGGTCCAGACTGCCGGTATGACCAACCTTATTGGCAGCAAAGAGGCGCTTCACGCGCTGCACGGCCAATCCAGAGGTCCATCCCAGAGGCTTGTCAAGCACCAGCGCACCGCTCAATGGGCGACCCTTTCTACGACGCCCGCTCATCAGAGCGTTCCTGCAGTGTGCGGGTCACGAGCTGGCGTCAGCGAGTCGATCAAGGCTTCAAGCCTTGGCCCAGCCTCTGGCAATTCGTCGTAGTGGAACCTCAGGAGAGGAGTCTTCTGCCATCGCACGCGGGACGAAAGACGGCTGCGAAGAAACCCCGCGGCGCTCTTCAGCGCACGCAGCAATTCAGATCTCTGTGCCGGGTCTTTCGCCTTGAGGGATACGACGTATACGTCCGCATATGAGAGGTCGCGACTCACCCTGACATGACTCAGGCTCAGGAGCTGAAGACGGGTGTCCCGACTCTCGGTGCACAGGATGTCGCCAAGCTCGCGGCGCAGGGTTTCCGCGATTCTTATCCTACGATCAAATCCACGTGTCGACACGGCACTACAGTTCGCGCGCCACTGCCACTTCCTCATAGACCTCAATGACATCTCCGATCTGGATATCCTTGAAGTCCATGATGCCGATGCCACATTCGGTGCCACTCGCAACCTCTGCCACGTCATCCTTGAACCGGCGCAGTGAATTGAGCTGACTCGTTGCCACGATGCGGTCATCCCTCAGAAGGCGAACGGGCTTGTTGCGCATCACCATTCCATCCACCACCAAGCAGCCAGCAATCTGACCAAACCTGGGCGACTCGTATATTTCGCGTACTTCCGCCGCGCCGAGAACCGATTCCCGAACCTCTGGAGCGAGCATCTTCGAGAGCAAATCGCGCACCTCGTCGACCAGCTCGTAGATCACCGAAAAGTAGCGCGCTTCTACGCCTTCCTGATCTCTCAGCGACTTTGCCCGCGCTTCAAGCTTCACATTGAATCCCAGGACGACCGCTTCGGAAGCCATGGCAAGTGTGATATCCGACTCATTGACAGCACCAACCCCACTGCCGACGACTTTCACGCCGACCTCGTCATTTCCCAGCTGATTCAATGCACCGAGCACCGCCTCAAGGGAACCGCGAACATCAGCTTTCACGAGAACGCCCAGCAACACTTTCTCGCCCGCCTTCAGAGTGGAAAGGACATCCAAACGCGCCGCCTGTTGCCTGGCAGCGCGCTGCTCAGCGGTGCGCTTGAATCGAAACTCCGCTATTTCGCGCGCCTTGCGCTCACTCTCCACCACCCAGAAATCAGCGCCAGCCTCCGGTGTGCCGGATAGACCGAGCACCTCCACGGGCATGGAGGGTCCCGCTTCCGACACCACCGAAGCTGTGTCATCAATGAGTTGTCGCACACGTCCGGTGCATTGTCCGGCAATGACCACATCGCCGCGCTTGAGTTGCCCGTTCTTGACGAGCAATGTCGTCACAGGACCGCGCCCACGATCAAGCCGAGACTCTACAACCGCTCCGCGCGCCGGAACATCCTTCACCGCGTTCAGCTCAAGGATCTCGGCACGAAGCAGAATGGCTTCAAGCAAGTCTTCGATTCCCTCTCCAGTGATCGCGGACACCCGTACATACTGCGTGTCTCCGCCCCATTCCTCCGGAGACAGTCCCCTGCTGGCAAGTTCATTCTTGATCTGCTCGGGATTTGCTCCCTCCAAGTCAACCTTGTTGATGGCGACAACTATGGGAACTTCTGCTGCCTGGGCATGTTGAATCGCCTCTTCGGTTTGCGGCATGACGCCGTCGTCGGCCGCTACGACAAGCACAACTATGTCTGTCACACCAGCACCCCGCGCCCTCATGGCCGAGAAGGCCGCATGACCTGGAGTATCGATGAAGGTGATGGTGCCATGCCCGGTTTCGACGCCATAGGCACCTATATGCTGCGTGATGCCGCCTGCCTCGCCTGACACGACCCTCGTGTTTCGAATGCGGTCCAGCAAGGAGGTTTTGCCGTGGTCGACGTGTCCCATCACCGTGACAACGGGGGGGCGAGACTCCGGCGTGCCTTCCGCGTCAAGCAGCTCTTCGAGCTCCCGCTCCACGGCATCCTCTTGCACCAATTTCACCCTATGCCCGGCTTCTTCGACCACCAACTGCGCTGTTTCCTGATCTAGCATCTGGTTGATGGTGACAACTGCCCCAAGGTCCATGAGGATTTTCACCACTTCCCCCGCCTTCATGGACATTCGCTGCGCAAGGTCACCGACGGTGATGGTCTCTGGCAGCTCCACTTCTCGCACCACCGCCGCGGTCGGTTGCTGGAACTCACCACCC
>CAZNYE010000442.1:0-4469 GCA_964577185.1 uncultured Pseudomonadales bacterium
CCGTCGTCGTTGGCGGTGCCGTTGCTGAGCACATCCTGCTTGGAAATTGCGTCCTCGGAATCCGAAATGTCGATACGGGCGACGGGCCCACTAGAAGTGTTTTCGGCGATCGAGCCGGTGGTCGGCTGATCCATGCCAGGGGGCGCGGAGTGGGCAAACTCGACGCTTGGCGCCTCGTTCACGTTGGTGACCGTGACGGTAACCGTAGTCGAATCCGACAACGCCTGACCGTTGACCCCATTGTCGGTAACAGTGAGGGTGACATCAACGCTTGGGTCTGTTTCGCGGTCGAGTGAAACACCATCCTTCAGCTTGAGCCAGAGCCCGCCGACATCGTCCTTCTTGACTTCAAAACGGTCGTCGCTGACGACGATGGACCCTGACAGGTCCGCATCCGCGGCATCCGGGTCGGAGACCATGATCTGACCAACGGGCAATCCAGGCGCATTTTCCTCGATTGTTGAATTTGCAGCCATGCCGTCCGGTGTCATGCCATCGGCGACGGAGATTTCGGGTGCCTCGTTGATGTCTTCAACGTTGATCGTGACGGATGTGGCCTCCGACTTGTTGCCATTGGCATCCATAGCGTAGACCATGACGGTGATGGTGCCGTCGTCGTAGTCCTCGTGGTTGAGATACATGCCCTTCTTGAGCTTCAGGTTGCCTATGCTGCCAGTGCTTGTCTTGCCAGCGGCAACCTCAAATTTGTCGTTGTCAACCATGAAGGTGACACCGGCATCTGGAGAGCTTATGTCCGCACGGGTGGCTTCGCTTGCATCGTTCTCTTCAATGCCGGGGGCGCGCAGGTCCACCAGCGGCGCATCAATGAGTCCAGTGATAGTGACCGTGACATTGACTGCGGCCGTACCGCCGTTGTTGTCAGTGATGACGATAGTGGCGGTGTCGTCCATGGTTGCGCCTTGAGCGAGCGCCCGCACGTCGGCGTGGTCCTGGTTGAGGGTGTAGGTCCAAGCGCCCTTGCCATCTACTTTAAGCATGCCGTAGACCGCGTCCGTGCCAACCTTGAATGTGTGGGTGTCGCCAGTGTCAACATCGGCGGCCATCACATCGCCGGTCGCGGCGGTGGAGTCGCCAGCGGTGACCGCGCCTGTGCTGTCGGAACCAGTTGGAGCCTCGTTCACACCGGTGATGGTGACGGTGACCGTGACCTCAACCATGCCACCGTTGTTGTCGGTGACCATGATGGTGCCCGAGTCTTCCATGGTCGCGCCTTCGGCAAGCGCAATCACGGCGGCGTTGGCATCGTCAACCTCGTAGGTCCAAGCGCCCTTGTCATCTACGGCGAGAGTGCCGTATGTGGCGGCTGTACCGACCTTGAACGTGTGAGTGTCGCCGGAGTCAACATCGGCGGCATTCACATTGCCCATCGCCATATCCGCGCCCGCCGTGACGGCACCCGTCCCAGCATCCGCGGTCGGATCGTCATTCACACCCGTGATGGTAATGGCCACTTCCGCATCCACTGAGGCACCATCGCCGTCGCTGACCCTGATGGTCGCCTTGTCCGCAAGAGTTGCGCCCTCGGCAAGCCCTTGAACCATCGCATCGCTGTTGTCAACGGTGTAAGTCCACGTTCCATCGCTACCGACGGACAGGGAGCCGTAGGTGGGATTGGAGGTGACCTCGTAGGTCAGCGTATCGCCATCGGCATCGGCACCGCCGGTGCTGCCGGTGACAGCGCCTCCATCCTCGGTTGCGGCTCCGCTGTCCGGATTCGCGGTGGGGGCATTGTTCGGAGGCGGCGGAGGTGGAGGGGTGGGACCACCGCTGCCACCGCCGCCGCAGGCTGCGAGGGCAGCCGCGAGGGTGGCGAGCGAAAGCCCGCGCACTGCACCCTGTCCGTTCTGTGACAGGGTGACATTGCTAACCTGAAACCTAGGCGTCCGGGGCTCCGGTGCCTGGCCGCCTGCGTGGGCGGAATTCGCGGTTGCGTCAGATTTCATAGTGTTGACTCCAAGTACAAGATTGGTTGGCATGACGACAGTCTCCCAACAATTGCGAGATTAAAGCACATGCGAGGTTCACTGCGCAATATTACCCAAATATTACCCAAATATTCGGCGCAAGTCACAAAAGCTCTTCAAACTCTGCAAAAATATACAAATATATGTAAGCGATCGCAACTCTCCGCCCTAATTCCATTTCTCCATTTCGTGCCTTAAAGCACATCATATCCGAGTGGTGCTCATCATACTCAGCCTTTTTTTGGGGTTTGTCAAGAGTTGAGGTCTGAATTCGGGGTCTTGTCGCAAACGTGGCATTACCCATGTGCACGGGGTACACCTATATTGTATCCACAATATCTTGTGTGTTGTGCGTAATCGTCGGCGGATGGCGGTGGTGTTAGGTCGATGCCCGCTGGCTACTTATGATATTTCGAGGGACTAGGGTTTCGATTGCGCACAGGGACCTGTCTCGCGGCAAGGGAACGATCGCCATGTGCTTCCATTAATCTTCCATAGTGTTTGCAGAGTGTTTGTGTGTGGTGTTTGTGGGGGGATGAGTGGCGAAGGGGAAATGCGGCGGCTCCACTTGCTGGCGGGCCTCTTCTTGCCGGATGGCACGGGTGTCGAACGCGCACTGGCACATGTCGAGATACCCTCGAGCCTTTTCGTACATCAAAGCCCAAGCGGTTACCATCACCGAATTGGTGCTTCAAAGCGGCTGATTCCTCCAGGTCAACTGTCTCGGTTGTTCCAATTCAATCCTTGTGCCTACCACGCCGAGGCGGTAGCAGGGGTTCGTGCCTTTTGTGAAGTCGAACCATGAACCGGTCCTCCTCCTCGATAAGGTCAGGCTCAGTTCCGTTGTGTTTGCGCATGGATTCGATGATGCGATTGCGGACACCCATTCCCTGATGCTCAATATAGCGATAGTCGCGAAGAATCTCTTTGAGCAGTTCATTTCGGGCTACACGCACCACGCCCTCCCTCATCTTCTCGACGGTCACGCCGTTCGGCAGTCTTCCGGGCGAGATTACTTCGAGCCGGTCGGCGTAGAGGGAGACTTCAACATCGGTGCCTTCTCGGGCGTAATCTCGATGCACAAGCGCGTTCACAACGGCTTCCCGAATCGCATCCATGGGGAACGCGAACCCGCGTATCCGACGGGCACCCTCCAACCAAGCGGTAGTGCCCATGTTGCGTTTCACGAAATCTACGGTGCGGTCGATAACGCCCTGTTCGACTACCTTGCCACGTGCGGACACAATCGGTGTCAGCGGTCCGCGGATTCGGTCTTCGTCCAGTGTGTTGTATTCCTTTTCCACGTTTGGGAACGCGGCGGCGGTGACACCCGCCTGCGGGAGACGACGGTTTGGATTGCCCCCGAACAGCAAGAGACCTGCAACGGAAGCGAGTTCGCCGTATTCTCGGCTGACAATGAGGTCTGAGTTGATGAGCAGCCTCAGCCAATTCTGCTGATCGTGTCGGTCCGGCACCGGTCGCTTCAGAATCTCTTTGAAGTAGTTTTCGACCCGATCAAAGTCGAGGCTATCCACCTCCATTTCCGGAACTGCCTTGATCTCGTAGCGGACGAGCCGAGCAGTTTGATAAAGGCGGGATTCTTCGTCTCGCGTCGCCTCACGCGAGGTACTACCAATCCGCGTGTATGTAACCCACGCTTTTCCGCGTCTTGCCTTATGCGGCTTCCCCGGGCTGTCGGACTCAAGTTCGAGGACCCCGACAACGCCGCTGTCTTCAACCGCAATGGAACGCCAGACTGGATTGGTCGCTGGTTGCAGATTATTGCGCGCGATATTCATCACCCACTCTTCCGCTTCTCGCGGTGCTCTTGTCAGCCCAGAAATTCGACCGTCGTCCTCTACTCCAAAGAGGATGACACCACCTTCGAGATTTAGGAGCGCGGACATCTCCTTGGAAACATCCTCGGGACGACAGTCGTCACGTTTGAATTCAACACAAGAATTCTCGCCGTTTGCGATGAGTTCGAGCAACTCGGTTCGGTTCATGAGTCAAAAGCCATACTTCCTGCGCCGCGTCTCAAAGGCCTCGCGACCGCCTTCAAGAATCTCTTCAACGAGTTCCCGCACTTCGAGGGTATCGATCGAACCGGCATGTTTGGGTGCAATCTGTGCCCGCCCAATTTCACCTTCGCCTTTGGCCGAAAGGCCCAGAATCAGTTCGGCATCACCAAGCACAGGAATGTTCGCGTTGTGCGTTGAGAAGATGAACTGACGGCGTTGCTTCTCTTCACGCATGCGGGGCACGACGCCATCGGTGATAAATCGGTTGTCAAGGTCATCTTCCGGCTGATCGACGATTAACGGAGCGCCCGATTCAAGCAGGAGCAACAGCAAGACCGCCGTCGCCTTCTGGCCAGTGGAAAGGTCGTCAAGCGCCTGCCACATGGGCGCGTCTTCCGCAGGGGCGGTGTTCAGGCGTATCTCGGTAATCGGCGGAAGTTCCAATTCCTCGATCTGCAAATAC
>CAZNYE010000443.1:0-1865 GCA_964577185.1 uncultured Pseudomonadales bacterium
CGTATTGACTTCATCAGAGGCGAGACGACTGCTCGCTATCTATTTTTCTTTGGACGTGTAAGCCACCAATTCTGGGGCGATGGGAAATTTCCACAGCAGACCGTTACTCTCACGGTTGCTCGTGAAGACCCCATGAATTCATTCAATTACGAACGAGTCGAGGGATTTACTCAAAGCAAGGCGCCAAGTCTCGCGGAAATCGGGTACGACTCGGCGAACGAACGATTTGCGACGCGACATACTGGTGGAGGCGTTTCTGGGACTAGCCGAGTTGAAAGGCTCGCCATGCAGTTCTTTAGCCAAGTGATTGCCTACCACTTTTCCGATTGACCCTTCCGCCAGGACTGTGGTCTGGGACAAATCGGCGTGTTTCCAGCCTGTCGGATGTAGGCGATGCTTTTCTTTAATTGGCATTGCTCCTCAGTCGGGGAGTGCGAGAGGCCAAGGTTCGTGGAAGGTTCGCTGTTGCAGGCGTATCCGCCGCCGCTGGAGGTGTGCGATTGCGTACCAATGTTCGAAATCCTTGATTCAATAGGTCATGCGGATTTGTGGCTGCAAGATCCTGTACAGCTTCTTGAGATGCCTCAAAGCGCCCTTCGCGGCAAGGTTTTCGTTGGCAAACTGAGCGCTCCAACAACATAAATTCATGGCAAATAGACCAAGGGCGCGTTATTCTCCCGGCATGTCACTGCACGTCGTGATTCTGGCGGCTGGCAATAGCCGCAGAATGCAATCAGATCTCCCCAAGGCGCTCGTGGAAGTGGGTGGAAGGCCCATGCTCGCCCACCTTTTGGAAACCGTGCGTCAATTGCGCCCTGAAAGGCTCTCCGTGGTGGTTGGACGTGAGGCGGAAGCCATCCAAAACGCGTTCAGTGGGGACGATGATGTGCACTGGGTACGCCAGGAAACTCCCCTTGGCACCGGCCATGCGGTGCTCTGCGCACTGCGCTCTTCGGACAGGGCTCGCACTCTTGTACTCTATGTGGACGGTCCGCTTGTCTCCATTGAAGCCTTGCGCGCGCTCACAGAATCAGAAGAGGACTTGGCGGTTCTTGCTGCGAGAGCTGACGTGCCAACAGGTTTCGGGCGCATGGTGATGGACTTGCAGGGGCGGTTGTTGAGGATCGTGGAAGAAGCCCAGGCGAACGAAGACGAACAACGCATCAAGGAAGTCAATACAGGGATCATGATTGGAGAGGGCGCGCTCATGCGAGAGCTTTTGGGCTCGATGGACCCGCCGAGCGAGGAGAAAGAGCAATATCTGACTGACATAGTTGCCCTGGCGAGGCAGCGAAACTTGTTGATCGGCTGTGTCATGTCCAAGCCTGAGGACGCCGCGCTCGGAGCCAATACTTTGGAGGAATTGGCCGGACTTGAGCGCACATACCAAAAGCGAATGACCACGGCGCTCGCCAAGCAGGGTGTGCGTCTAGCGGACCCTGCTAGAGTTCAGGTGCGTGGCGAGGTGCGTGTCGCGCCCGGCAGCTTCGTGGATGCGGGCGTGCTTTTTGAGGGTGAAGTAGAGCTGGGTGAAGGCGTATCAATTGGCCTTGGTGTGAGCATCAAAGACTCCCGCTTGGGCGCTGGAGCGCGAGTTGAAGGCAATTTCGTCATTGCAGGGGCTGACATTAGCCCCAACTGCCAAATTGGCCCTTTTGCACGCCTGCGTCCGGGAACACGACTTGGCCGGGAAGTGCACATAGGCACCTTTGTGGAGGTCAAACAGGCAAGAATCGGTGCGCGCAGTAAAGCCAATCATCAAGCCTATTTGGGCGATGTCGAGATTGGCAAGAGCTGCAACATCGGTGCGGGTGTCATCACCTGCAACTATGACGGCGCGGAAAAGCACAAGACCAAGATTGGAG
>CAZNYE010000444.1:0-3475 GCA_964577185.1 uncultured Pseudomonadales bacterium
CTGCCGGGGTCCCCAGAGGAAGAAACTCTCCCTGCCGGGTTGCGGAAGTATGAGTCGCCTTTTGAACATGGAATGCAATATTACATGTAATTTGAAAATACAATTTCAAATATACCACTTTCCAGATTCTCCGAAACGCTAAAGGTTGTGGCAGCGACATCCTATCCAACCCTAAGGTGGTTACCGTACCAATAACCCGAAATCTAATCCTTATAGCAGGTTACAACCCTGTTTTGTCGCACAACCCAAACGGCTTCGGGACTTTTCACCTTGTATTCCGCCCCGCTGAACTTCTCTACCGCAGAAGCCAGCCGACCGCCGTGAAACTGAGATTCGAGCTGTTGGCGAATGGCCGGTATGTTGATGCCTTCGATACGTTCCAAGTACCGGATGATCGCGTGATCAGTCACTTGAATAGAGGTGCTCATGAATCTTCTCCCGTGAATGTGAACCTGGCAACCTTGGCTCTCTCCGATATTCCTTTTGCCCATGCCCTGTACTCCCGCACTCTGGCTAGGACATCTGGATTCACTTTGCTTTCAAGCCACGCCACACGCTCAGCGGTTGCCTCATCGGACAGCATCTCTTTAGGGATGTCCGATATGACCACCTCTCCCGATGTGAGGGCCAGCAATGCCTTCTCACACCCGCCTGTCAGAAAGTCAAGCTCGTCGCCGCACACCTGACAGCCAGTTTGCTCGGGACGCTCCGCAATCCAATTGAATCCTCGACTGTTGGCCACTTGATGCATGTCAACAACGCCGAGGTCGTCAATTTCGTTGGCGAGATGACGCAAGTAGTTTAGAAAGGGCGTGATTCGCTCCTCGAGATATATGTTGTATTCCTCGCCGACACCCTCGGCCGCATGTTGTCCCAAGAGGTCAAGACGCTCAATGGACTTTTCCTCGGCGGTGAGACCCCAGTCGTGACGGTCTTCCAGGAACCCAAACCAAAGATGGGGATGCGCCGCTTGCAGTTCTTCCGATGCGTGCAATGTGGCGGACATCTGGTCAAGTAGTCGCCTGCGCCATTTGAGGCTGCCTTCGGCGAGCAACACAAACAACAAGGGCGTGAGACTGAGAAGCGCCTTCTTGTCCAATCCGTAGCGCCGACAGACCAACTCATAGGCAAGGCCAACCTGCGGCGATACCTGTGCTCTCACGGTGTGGTGCTTTGTGACCTCAAGATTCTTCGTGAAAACGTTTGTCGGAAGTGGGGAGAAAGCGGTCCTGTCCACTTGCAAGACCTCGCATAGTTTCTGAACCGTAGTCGGCCTCGGAGAGGCCTTGCCCCCCAACTCCTCAAGACGTTTAATCTGACGTTTCGAAAGATTGGATCGTCTGGCAAGTTCTGTTCGCGTGAGTCCCCGGTGTTCGCGGCACCACCTCAGGGCATCTCCATCGAAGGGACAATAAATGTCAATAGTCTACTAAGAGTGCATGTTAAAGGTTATTTGCATGTCATTTACGTCACTTTGCGCCTTCAACACGTTCGCGAACGCTGCGTCGCCATATGACGCGGCCGCCAAGGCAACCTCCAACGCGCCGGTGTAACCGTGTCCATGCACAGCGGTAATCACAGGTTTGGGGAGTTTCTCCATCATGCGCAGGGTTTCGCTGTGCCAACCGCGAGAAGGCACCGCCTCCCCCGCCGCTATGTCCGAAAGGTCGTGTCCGGCCGAAAAACACCGACCGGCACCGCGCAGCACCACGCAGCCGATGCGCTCGTCTCTTTTCAGGTCGATCACGTGTTGACGCAATTCTCGAAACATGCCAACGGTGAGGGCGTTGAGCTTTTGCGGACGGTTCAAGGTCAACATCGCCAGACCGTCCGAGTCAAGCCTGAGTACGAGGTCGCTCATGGTGATTCTCGTTCGGCTCACCTAAGGAGTCGGGTTCTACACGCTTCTCCGATTGCGCATGTAGTCGAGCACCTTCTTGGCGATGAGTGGGAATAGGCCCAGCAATACAAAGGACCCGATCAACATTGGCGAAAAGATGCCACTTAAACGATCGAGTTGCCCGAGCTGCTCGCCCGCGTTCACGTACACGAAGGTTCCCGCAAGCATGCCGAGCTGGCTCACCCAGTAGAAGGTCCACAGGCGAATGGGTGTCAGGCCCATGCCGACGTTGATGGCAAAGAAAGGCACCGCCGGCACAAGACGTAGCGCGAACAGATAGAAGGCGCCTTCTCGCTTCACGCCCTCGTTGATGGGTTTGAGCGCAGATTCAAATCGGCGTTGCACCAAGTCGCGGAACAGGTATCTCGCCAGCACGAAGGCGATGCTCGCACCGATGGTGCTTGCGAATGACACCAGCACCAGACCGACCGACAGACCAAATATGGCGCCCGCGATCAGGGTCATGACCGTGGCGCCGGGCAACGAGAGGCCGGTCACAGCAATGTAGAAGAGCGCAAACAGCAGGATGGACAGCGCCATGTGCTCGGAGACGTAATCGACCAACGCGCCACGATGTGCTTGAAAGTTTGCAAGCGTGATGATCTTGTGAAGGTCGAAATAAAAGAACAGGACGACAAGAACCACGAAGCCCCCAAGAAGTAGCCATTGATGCCTTTTCATAGTCCGAACGCTCCGTTTCCTTTGCTCAAATGTCTACACATTGAGGTGCGCCTGTAAGTCATCGGCACCTCCCACATACTGACCATCCACCCAGATCTGCGGAAGGGTCACAGGCGTTTTCTCACCTATGATCGGTTTGACGCGGGCAATCATCTCATAGAGTGATCGCGTGTCTTCGATCACGTTGTGGTAGCGCCCCTCTATGCCGGCGGTTCCCAAGAGGTGCTTCGCCCGATCACAATGGGGACAGGTGTCTTTGCCAAAAATGTGGCTCCCCGCGAGAGGCTGCTGCGAGATGCCCGCATCGATCACCGCCTGGGTCAGCACACCCCGATTGAGCGCAATCCCTTGCGACACGACGCGATCGTTCACCAGCACGATTGGGGCGTGCCAACCACCCCTTCGCAGGGGTTTCCACCAACTGCTCAACCAGTCGAATTCGTGAATCTCTAGCTTGATACCTTTGAGTTCCTTTTCGGCGCAATCCCGGATCACGTCCTCCGTGAGTGAGCATTCCCCACAGGGGATCTTTACCTTGAAGGGGCCCCAAGCCCCCGCCCAACGGTAGAGGGTAATTTTTACTGGATCTGTCAATTTACGTACTCCTCGCGCCACAAAGGTATAGACCTTCTGTATTCCTCTCAAAGGCCATGCATCTAGAATAATGGTTTTTCGAGCGCATCGCCGCATCTCAGAGGGTCTCAGAGGGTCTAACCATTGGCGTTCATCACAAGTACCATATCCCTATGACTGATGAAACACGCGACAGTTCAGGGTCCGGAATTCGCATAGACAAGATTACTACGCGCACCGGAGACCGAGGTATGACGTCCTTGCCCGGCAGGTCACGGCGCAAACACGCCCCGGAAATTTCTGCGATCGGCGATCTAGATG
>CAZNYE010000445.1:0-2807 GCA_964577185.1 uncultured Pseudomonadales bacterium
TTCCAAGGCCCTATTGCTGGCGACGACGCTTAGCTTTCTTCCTCTTTCGGTCAGTAGCATTGCAGCCGACCTTGAAGCCGGCGAAGCAGCTTCAGCCATTTGTATCGCCTGTCACGCCGCCGACGGCAGCACACTCTTGCCTGAATACCCGAGCCTTGCTGGCCAGGGAGCGAAATACCTGTATGACCAAATGTTGCTCATTCGTTCAGGCGAACGAGACATTCCGCTCATGGCGGGACAGCTCGATGCCATGAACGATGAGACCATTATGAATATCGCGGCCTGGTATGCCTCCCTGACCCCGCGGCAAGGTCAGGCGCTCGACGAAAACTTGGAACTAGGCGAGCGGTTATATCGGGCTGGCATTGCCGAGAAGTCGGTCTCGGCGTGCAGCGCTTGCCATGGGCCAACAGGTGAAGGCAATGCTCCTGCCGGCTTCCCGTCTCTGAAAGGACTTTCTCGTCAATACCTTGTTGCTCAGTTGAAGGCCTATCGAGAAGGTTTGCGTACTTCGGATGAACGCGTTGGTGGAATGATGCGTGGAACTGCCCATCAGCTCACTGACACAGAAATCGAAGCCGTCGCAAACTACGTTTCCGGAGTCTACTAAGACTCGCTCTCCAAGGCCTACAGCCAAGATGATACGCATCAGAAGTCGAAGTGTGAGCGCCTTGGCTGTGTGCTCCGCAACCTTGCTGTGTCTTCTGAACCCAAACCTTGGTCTGCAGGCCGAAGGCAATGGATATCCGTATCAGGAAGGCGTTCATTATGTTCGCCTGACAATTCCCTCGGAAACTCCAGAGGACACGATCGAAGTGATCGAAGTGTTTTCCTACGGGTGTCCGCATTGCATGAATCTTGAGGGTCCACTTGAGGAATGGTTGGCCGACCAGCCTACCGACGTGAGCCTGCGGCGCGTACCCGCAACCTTCAGTCGACCCTACCAAATGCTCGCGGCCATCTACTATGCGAGCGAGCAGCTCGGTGTCGTTGACCTTGTGCACACCCCGTTGTTCGAGGCCTTACAGATTCGCAATCTAAACGTGCTGCGGATGGATATTCTGCAACGTCTTTTTCAGGACTATGCAGATGTTGAGGGCGAGGTGCTCGATAAGGCGCTCAATTCCTTCAGCGTACAAACCAAGGTGCGCCAGGCGGATGCGCTCGCCAGAGTGTTCCGCGTTGTTTCCGTACCGACGATTGTTGTGGCCGGTGAATACAAGGTTACGCCACCGCCAGAATATGGTGGTGCTAGGCAGTTAGAAATTGCCCAATACTTAATTGATCAAGTGCGGTCTGAGCGAGCGGCTGCCAGCTCCAATTGAACGCTTAGGTGCATGGCGGTTCACACAGAACTGGCACCGGCGACCATAGAGGGACTGCTTTCCCAATATGGCTTTGGTCGCGTGGGTAGCGTGGAGCATGCAGCTCAAGGAATAGAAAACTCGAACTTTTTTGTAAAGGCTACCTCTGCGAAGGGTGACGCCGAGTTGGTCGTCACCCTGTTTGAATCTGAGCTTCCCGGGGACGGATTTGTGTTGCGGCTCTTGGATCAGCTTGTGGTCAATGGTCTGCCCGTCCCCGCACCCTATCGAACGGCCTGCGGGGACAGGATTACCTTGTGTGACGGCCGAGCCGCCATGGTGGTCGAACGATTTCCAGGGAGTCACCCTATTGCAACCACGCCGGAACAATGCAGACAAATAGGTGCGTTCTTGGGGCGTATGCACTTGGCGGCGGCGCCTCTCCTTGATGTCGCGGTTTCACATCCGCGCGACTCTGAATGGCTGCGGAGAATCGCCGAAGAGGTGGCGCCCCTCTTGGGCGCACAAGCAAAGCTTGTCCTTGATGAGGCTTTGGCCTTCGTACTCGCTTTCTTGTCACGCATTGATGTCCAGGCGCTTCCCCGGGGCGTCGTGCACGGAGATCTTTTTCGTGATAACGCGCTCTTTGAGGGGGAGCAACTCATAGCGGTGATAGATTTTCATCACGCATCCAAGACCATGCTTGCCTTCGACCTCGCTGTTGCACTCAATGATTGGGTAGTGGATTCGGAAGGGGTGAGCGATGAGGAACGACGATCAGCCTTCGTCCAGGGATACGCACAAATGCGACCGCTGAGCCTTGGGGAGCACACCTATCTGGATGCACATCGCGTGTATGCGGCGCTTTGCTTTTGGCTCTCCCGCCTCGCGCAAGTCAAGCGCATCGCGAAATGGGGACAGACACATCTTCCACCATGGCGCTTGGACCGGGTACTTTCCACCGGTCAAGCCAAGGACCCGCGCTGGTTTGAACGCCTGGTGTGTGTCCTTCTCGGACAGAGCGGGTAGCATGTCTGTCTTGAAGTCTTGAGTTCGAGGGTATTGTCGTGCCGATGGACTCACTATTGCCGCCGGCTCGACTCGAAACCTTCTGTACCTGAACAGCTTGCAAGCGCGCCACCCTCCACCCGGCAGGTTCATCGACATCGGAGGATATGCCGTGCGTCTCCTTGGGGACATGCCGGTCTATCTGGTCGCACCGGGCGATGCGCTGGAAGTCAACGAGATGGTGGAAGAAATGGGACACACGCCCAAAGCAGCACACCCAAAGCAGCACAAGCACACACACCAGAATTGCAGCAAGCCGTGCGCATGGCCCGGTTCTTTTCCAAGACCCGTGAACGCTATATGGCGGTATCCGAAGCCTCCACGAGAGTGATCACTCCGGAAGGCACGGGACACAACTTTTGGAAAGAACGCAACTTGGAGGTGGACTTCGTGGTCGAGAGAGGGAAGAAGCTACTCGCGATTGAAGTCAAGAGT
>CAZNYE010000446.1:0-3487 GCA_964577185.1 uncultured Pseudomonadales bacterium
TGATTGAGCGCAATGTCGGGCGAGCGCGCGTCGAACAGGCAGGCCAGCTTCTGCGGCGAGACCGCGAGGGTCGAGAATTGCCGCGTCACGTCGAGCCGCCCGCGCAGGGTGGGGAGGTCGTCTTCCTGGTCGGTGTATTGCTGCGGCAAGCCTTGACGCACCGCATTCGCGAGCTTGCCGCAGTAGAGCCGGATCAGCATTTCCAGGATCGTGTCGCGTTGCCAGCCAAGCTGCGCGATTCCTCTGGCATCGATGCGGATGTCATGCACCATGGCCAGCATGTGGATCAAGCGGTGGCGCAACTCGGCGTGATTCACGCCGAGTTCGCCCGCGCCTTCGATCTTCGGCAAAATCTCGAGCTGGCAGCCGGGCGTCGCGATTACTCCCACGACGCCACGGGCGCGCAACCCCTTTCGGCCGTGTTCCAGTACGCCTTCGCCGCTGTGGCCCGAGAACGCCGATGCTCGCGCCTCCGCCACGAGTCGATCCGCCAGCGATTCAGGAATCTCGGTTTCGTCAGTGCCATAGCGAATAGACTTCCACTCGCGGATGGTGCGGTGGATCATGCTTCGGTCAACCCCCGGTAGTCGAAGCCTTCGTCTTCGGAGCGGACCTCCCAGCGGAACCGGCTCAGGTCTTCCCCACCTTCGATCCCGGGCGGCGCCTTGAGCGCCAAGCGGTTGAGGAAGCCGCCCTCTTTCGGCTGATCGCCCGAGGCCGCGTCGCCCAGCACAGCCGCGACCTTTCCCCAATCCTCGAAGAAGTACTCGGCCAGGAGCGGGATCACCTTGTCGCGCATGGCCGCGTCCACATCGGCCCGAGATGTGCAGTCGATGAAATAGGCATGCCCAATCTGGTGTTCGCGGTCGTAGAGATACTCGATCCGTTCGTTGAGTGTGTCCAGAATTCGTGGCAGGTCGAGCTCGCACATCTTGGCCGCCTCGTCCAGCAGAGATGCATTCGGCATCACTTCGCGAAAGGCGAAGCGGCGGCGCAACGCCGTATCCAACAACGCGATCGACCGGTCCGCGGTGTTCATCGTGGCCACAATGTGCAGATTCGAGGGTACGCCGAAGTCGTCGCCCGAATAAGGCAGACGGACCTTGAGCGCGTTCGGCTGGCCCAAACGTTTGTCCGGTTCGAGGAGCGTGATCAGCTCTCCGAAGACCTTCGAGATGTTGGCGCGGTTGATCTCGTCGATGACCAAAACGAAGGATTCCGGTTCGGTCGAGTCTCCCGCCCGCTGGCTGTTCAAGTAGCGATCAAGCGCCGCGATTTTAAGGTCATTGTTTCCAAGCCTGTAGATCGTCTGCCGTGAGAGCCTTTGCTTGTTGCAAATCTCGCTGACAGTCACGCCTTCGTGGTCCACCCAGTGCCATCGCACGTTACGGCGATGGGGATAATGTACCCCAGAGTGGAACTCGTAGCCCCCGGTGAATACACCGATCGCCCGAAACAGCAAGTCGCCCCTCGACACGATCACGATGTCTCCCTGCCGCACATCGTTTCGAAAAACGTATGGCATATGAACATCGCTCGAAGAGGCATCAGGTTGCCCGCCTGCTCTGTACGTTTCGCGGAATGCCTCCTTATTGGAGTATTTCTCGTCACTCCAATCATGGATCCCCTTGCCGTGCATCGCATAACCGCGTTCGATGGCTTCATCAAAGAGGAGCGCGCCTTCGGAGCTTCTGGCCTCGCCGAGCGACATTTTGAATACCCGCCTGCTTTCGACCGTGATCGCGTCGCCGCTGGTAGACCGGCTCTGGCTCGTTTGGGCCCGCTTCACGATGCGCCGAAAAATGCCGGGGACGGTTTCCAACCGAAAGCCGGCCGACGGACTGTCCGCCTCTTCGTCCGAATCCGTCACCGGTTGGCGGCCTTCCACGAAGTCCTCGTAGGACATCGATTGGTGGAACGTGACGAACTCAATCCGGCCAGCCTCGAGCAGCCTCTGATAGTTCCGCATCAGAGTCTCGCGGCTCTCGGGAACCGGTTCTCCGCAAAGGCGAACGGCCTCCGCGACAGTGGAATACGTCTTGCCCGTGCCGGGTGGTCCATAGAGGATGAGGTTCACCGGAGGAATCGGCTTGGATACTTCCGTCTCTTCGTCGATACCCGAGGATGTAGCTGTCACAAGCGCCATGTTGGGGTTCTCGTCAAGGTCGAACGTATAGACCGTGGCCGGGCTTAGTTCGGCGCCGTGCCGCGTCGGTGGCGGAACGGCCGCAAGTTCTTGGAACTTGCGGCCGGCAAGCGCTTGGGAAATGTTCGGCCATGCTTGGTTTAGATTGAGCGCCTTGTTCACGTCGCCTACGCGAACTTCGACCTGTTCAAGACCTTGCTCGCGCGCGGGCTCGATATAGTGTTCGAGAACATACCGCCGGATGCGGTCGGCATCTTTGGCTTGGGCTGATCCCGGAGGCTCGCCAGCGAGGAACCGGCCATACTGCGCCAGCCAACTGCGCCAATTCGAAATTCGATTCATGGGCTTTTGGGCCTGTGGCATCAAAACCCGGTAATCCTGCCCATCAGCGCGAGAGTCCTCAAGCATCCGGTGCAGCTCCTTACATAGCGAATCGAAACGATCCTCTCGCCAAGCTGCGTCCAAGTCACCGAACGGCATTCCAAGTTCCCCCAGCTTCCTCTCGATTGTCCGGAGTGCGTAAACGCGGGTGGTGTGCCCCTTGGGCGACTCGGCTCCGCCTTGCTTGAGCCAACTCTTGTACTCGTCTTCCCGTATTGTGCCCTGCATCTTGATACCCTCGTTGTTGTTCAATCTCGTGCCGTCCAGAGCAGAGCCCCTCCTGCCTCGCAAAAACAACACAATTGCCAAAATAGCCGCGAGACTTGGCAAAGCAGTGAACCAAACTGCTGTCAGCGCAAAATGCTCCTGCAGCAGCAAAGGCGGCTTTGACATGGCTTTG
The DNA here is from genome assembly GCA_964577185.1 of uncultured Pseudomonadales bacterium. Taxonomy (GTDB): domain Bacteria; phylum Pseudomonadota; class Gammaproteobacteria; order Pseudomonadales; family Azotimanducaceae; genus Azotimanducus. The sequence goes on from CAZNYE010000446.1 coordinate 2,928, forward strand.
CATGGCACACGCTCCACTCCCGGCAAGTCGCGGGCGCGCCGGATTCGCGCTACGGCGCGGGCGGCTGGCGCCGGTTGCTGATCAGCGTACCGACTCCTTCGTCGGTGAACATCTCCAGCAGCACCGCATGGGGCACCCGGCCATCGATGATGTGCGCGCTGCTGCAGCCGCCCTGCACCGCCTCCAGCGCGCAGCGCGCCTTGGGCAGCATGCCGTCGGCGACGACGCCCTCGGCGACCAGCTCGTCCACCGCGCGGGTGGAAAGCCCGGTGAGAATCTCGCCAGCGCCATCGAGCAGGCCCGCGACGTTGGTGAGCAGCACCAGCTTCTCCGCCTGCAGCACTTCCGCCAGCTTGCCCGCCACGAGGTCGGCGTTGATATTGTAGGATGCCCCGTCCGGGCCGACCCCGATGGGGGCGACCACCGGGATGAAGTGGCTGTTTTGCAGCACGCGGATGATCTCGGTATCGATCTGCTCCACTTCTCCGACATGGCCGATGTCGATGATTTCCGGGGAGCGCACCTCTGGCCCGGCCTGCCGCACCGAGAGCTTGCGCGCG
>CAZNYE010000447.1:0-3742 GCA_964577185.1 uncultured Pseudomonadales bacterium
GACCAAACGCGGCGAGGAACAAAACGCCAATGAGCAGCCAGGTCATGGGGTGAGAGGTATTTCAGACGAACGTTGGACGAATCTTAGATTTGCCCCGTTCAAGGGTCAACGACCAACTACAGTAAGAATGTGCAAAAAGTACGCCCATAAGCGCCCGCAAATCCTGATGGGTCTGTCACAATAGCGCCCATCTTCAAGCCACTGTATGGGTGACGGGAGAGTGTCTGAGATCAAACGAATCCTTTTGGCTTCCGACCTCGCCGAAGACGCAAGACATGTCGCAACTCGCGCACGCTCCGTCGCCGATGCTTTCGGAGCCGAACTGCATATTATTCATGTCATTGAGCCCTTCAGTCTTAGTTATGGCGGAGAGATTCCCATGGACCTCTCTTCGGTTCAAGATCAGATCCACGACCAGGCCACGGCGCACCTGGCGGACCTCGCAGGCGAGTTCGGAATCGATGAGGGGTGTCGGCATCTCGTCTTCGGAACGCCGGAAGCCGAAATCCACAAGGCGGCCGAAGCAGGTGACATGGATATGATCGTTGTCGGCACCCACGGGCGGCATGGGATCGCGCTGCTCTTCGGATCGCAATCAACAAGCGTCTTGCATGGCGCCTCATGCGATGTGCTCGCCGTGCGTGTGCCAGATCGCTAATCCACGACTATCCTTTAGACTCTGAGTAAACTTCTCGAATATGAAAGCAGGATGTTTTCGCCGCCTTTTGTGGGCACTCGTTCCATTCGTCGTCATCGCCCTCGGGGCAGGCGGCGCGATCGCCGCACAAGATGCCGTTCAATCGCGAGAACTCTACAAGGCCGCCCTGTCCGACTTTCAGCGAGGGCGTCTCAGGGACTTTGAAGAGAAGATCAATCAACTCGGTGATTATCCGCTCGTTGCACAGCTCGAATACCGCAATATTCGCCGCAACTTTAGCAAGGCAACAGCCGAGGAAATTCTTGAGTTTCGTGACACTCATCAGCCCTCCTACGTGGCCTCACAGCTATTCAACGAATGGCTTGCCTATCTTCGTCGTCGTGGCGACTGGAAAAACCTAGCGCGCTACTACGAGCCTCAATCGAGCGCCGAGATGCAGTGCGCCCACATGCGCGCACTCTACAATTCTGGTCAGCGGGAAAAGGCCTTTGAAGAGGCGCCAAAGCTCTGGGTGATCAATAAATCCCAGCATGAAGAATGCGATCCCATTTTCAAAGTGTGGCTGGCACGAAAGCTCTATACCCAGGAACAGGTGTGGGACCGCCTAGGGCTTGTGTACGCCAATCGACAGCGGGGCCTGGGGAAATACCTCAAGCGGTTCGTGAGTGCGGAAGAGCAGGCCATGGCACAAGAACTCGAACGGGTCCATCAAAGGCCCTCGCGCCTCTCGTCAACATCGAGATACGCCAAAGACACGCTCGGCACCCGCCGGGTGATCATGCATGGGCTTGCGAGGATGGTGCCGGGCAACCCTGAGACCGCCGTCGCCCTCTGGGAGCAATACAAGCGCACCCACTCCTTCACCAAAGAGGAGCAGCGCCGGGTTGAGAAGAGTTTGTTACTCGAATTGGCGCGCATCGACCAGACCAATCTGATTGCAGGGGGCAAAGAGCTCCCGCTCAATGGAGATGACCGCGTGTTCAGGGAGGTCACCCTTTCCTTGATGCGTCAAGGTGCGTGGGAAGCGGCATTTGATCGGCTCACCGCAGTCTCGCCAGATGTGCTCGGAGAAGACACCTGGCGCTATTGGTTATGGCTCTCGGCCGAGAACCATCACTCACTCGCACCCGAAGACCGACGCATCGCGGAGGAAGCGGCCTCCACCTTGGCGAAGGAACGCGGCTACTACGGGTTTCTCATGGCCATGCGGCTCGATCGGGAGCTCAGTTACTCCCACGCTCCGATCACCCTTGGGCAAGTGGAACTCGAGCGCCTTCATGGGGTCCCGGCGGCGGCGCGGATAGTTGAACTGTTGCTCGTGGGCGAAGAGTTCGCAGCTCGCCGAGAGCTTGCTCATGTGGCGCCAAGACTTGCTCCCGCCGATTCCCGGATTCTCTTAAAGCGCATATCAGACATGGGGTGGATGAGCGATGCCATGCTCAATGCCATGCGTGGCGGCGCCGAGGACGATCTGGATCTGCGCTTCCCACTCGTCTATGAGCATCTCTATCGACAAGCCGCCACACGCACGGGTGTCGCCTTGCCGCTGCTCATGGGTCTGTCGCGGCAGGAGAGTCTATTTCGAGTCAATGCACGCTCTCCCGCTGGTGCGCGCGGTCTCATGCAACTGATGCCGAGCACCGCGCGAGAAGTCGCAAAGCGTCTGGGCAAGTCCCAGCCGAGCACATCGGACCTCTACCAGCCAACGCTCAATATCGAACTCGGCAGCACCTACCTCGCCGATAGACTTGCCGATATGAATGGCAATCGCGCCCTCGCGGCCGCCGCCTACAACGGAGGGCCGCGCAACGTCAGCAAATGGCTCAATGCGTACGGGAATCAGCCGCTCGATCTGTTCATTGAATCCATTCGCTTTCAGGAAACTCGCGAATACGTGAAGCTCGTGCTTTCCTTCAGCGCCATCTATGCCTGGAAGCTCGGTGCGGAAGCGCCGTTTCTGAACGCATCGGAACTTGCCTTCGGCGCTGGCCTTTCCCCACGCGGCGCGTCGGCGCAGCACGCCAAGAACTGAGCGACCCTTGAACATCCCGATTCAAGTATGTGCACTGCAAGATGATCGATATTGGCGCCAACCTGGGCCACAGCAGCTTTCTTGACGATCTCGAAGAGGTGATTCAAGCGGCGAGGTCAACTGGCGTTCAACGCATCATTGTGACCGGAACCGATCTGGAAGAGAGCAACAAGGCCTTGCGGCTCGCTTCCCGCTTTCCCGAGATGCTCTCCTGTACTGCCGGTGTGCATCCCCATCATGCCGACGAGGTGGCCGGTTCATCCACTTGGCTTGAAGAGCTTAAATGTCTGGCCGACAGTGGACAGGTATGCGCCTTGGGAGAAACCGGGCTTGACCATCATCGCAATTTCGCTTCGCGAGAGAATCAACGGCGTGTGTTCGGGATGCAGCTGGACCTCGCCGAAGAACTACAAAAGCCTGTGTTTGTGCACGAGAGAGACACGGCTGGTGAGGTGGCAGAAATGCTCGAGTCAAGGAAGTCGAGCATTCGCGGGGCCGTGGTGCATTGCTTTACCGGGACTCTGGAAGACTTGCAGCGCTATCTCGATGCCGGGTTCATGATCGGCATCACCGGCTGGGTCTGCGACGAAAGGCGCGGCGCACCTGTGCAAGCGCTTGTCAAAGAGATCCCGGATGATCGACTGATGATCGAGACCGACGCCCCGTACCTGACACCTCGGAACATGCCACGTCCCTACCCACGCAGAAACGTCCCATCAAATCTGGTCTGGGTGCTCAGGAAGCTTGCCGAGCTCAGAAAGCAGGATGAGGAAGGGCTTGCTGAAATCACCGCCAACAACGCCCGCAGGTTCTTTTCCCTGGGAGACGGCGACCCGAGCACCCCATGCTGACGCGTAGATTCAGCACCGGCAACCCCAAGTATCCCCTCCCGGTTGCCAGTGACATCCTCTGGCGACGGGAAGGCGATGACCTGGTGGCGCGGTTCGAACTTCCCCCGCTCGAGGAAGGCCTGCTGATCGTTCCGAGCCTGAGCGCAACCGGCAGCGCTTGTGAATGGTCGGCTACCTGGCATTTTCGCAATGGCGATCGAC
>CAZNYE010000448.1:0-9642 GCA_964577185.1 uncultured Pseudomonadales bacterium
GGCCTACGCCGGTGGAAAACTTGGGATCCTGCATCATGGTTCTGACACCATACTTTTGCGTGGGGATTCCCCTTCGAACAGCCATCTCGAAGTAGTTCTCGGCAAGCTTGACGCAACCCTCCATGCTTGCCGAGCCGCCAGTGAGCACCACACCGGCGCTCAAGCTTCTGAGTATTCCTTCTCCGGCAAGCTGTTCGCGAATCAATGCAAACAGTTCCACGTAGCGCGCCTGCACCACTTCAGCAAGTAGCTGGCGCCGTATCTCACCACCAATGCGGCCACCCACGCCTTCCACGTAGACGCTTTCATCTGGATGCACATCCCGCTTCACAGCGGAGCCATGACGTTCCTTGATGGTTTCGGCGACACGCAATGGGGTTCTGAGCGCATGCGCTATGTCGCGGGTCATTTGATCGCCCGCGATTGGAATGACGCCCACATATTCGAGCGCGCCGTCTATGTAGACGGCGATATCTGTGGTGCCACCCCCCACATCGACCACGCATACACCGAGCGCTTTTTCGTCCTCATCGAGCACGGCGCGGCTCGATGCAATCTGTTCAAGCACCAGCGAATCCACCTTCATGCCGCAGGTACGCACACATTTCTCGATATTGCGCGCGGCGGTGTCGGCACAAGTCACCAACAGCAAACCAACGCCAAGTTGCTTGCCACACATGCCAATCGGATGCGTGACTCCGGTAGCCCTATCAACGCTGAAAGTTCGCGGCATCACATGCAGCATGCGCTCTCCCAGCCCGATTTCGATCGAACTCGCCATGTCGATCACGGACTCCACGTCTTGAGCACTCACCTCTTTGGCAGAGATCTTTACTTTTCCGTCGGCATGTCCACAGCGAACATGGCTTCCCGCGATACCGACGGTGACAGTTGAAACAGACCCGCTATCCGCACCGGCGGAGTATTCGACACCGCGAATGGTGGAGCGTATGGCATCCACGGTGGCATCGATGTCTATCACCTCTCCGCGTCGAAGTCCGGTGGACTCGTGATGCCCAACGCCGATCACCTCGACCTCTCCATCTGCCCGCAGTTTCCCCATAATGGCGGCGATCTTATGGGTGCCTATGTCAAGACTCGTGATGATCGTCATTGCACGCCTGCCTCGGCTAGTGGCGCGAAGTTTCCGACAATCAAATCCGCGTGTCTCCAGCTCACGGCAACCGCGTCGGAATAGCGCGCGTCCACGCGATCAACTTTCGACCACTCGGACTTCAAGGCGGACTGATAAATCTGTACGAATCTCCGCATTCTCGCGAGTGGCTCGCTTGTGCCAAGCACGAGCGTCCTGCCGTCCTCAAGAAAGAGCTCAACGTGTCCTGACGGACTGAGATGTACTTCGTCAAGTTGCAGGCCCAGGTCATCCAACATGACTTCAAAAGCGAAGAACACAAACTCGCGCTCCGCGGCCTTGCCGCTCACCTTCTGCAAGTCAATCTGGTCGCGACTGATAGATACAGGCACATGAATCGCGCGTGCCAAGTTACCGAGTGTGTTGAGAAGAGTTCGCTGCGGCTTTGAGAGGGCTTGGCCTAAGCTGTGCGACACCCTGACAGCCACTTGGTTGATGCCGATTCGTCGCACCTCGACCGCTCCCACCCATGGCAACGACCCTATATCACGGACGAAGGCTTCGCTGTCGAGCGTGAGCATACTACTTCGCACGTAGGGAGCAAGAAGCGCATCCAACTGCTCCCGCTCTCGAGGGGCGAGGTTGCCTTCAACGCGAATCTCAATACCACCCGCATAGTGAGCCCTGCCTGCCTCGAACGCGAGGACTAGCAAGGCAAACGCAAATGCGGCGGACAACCCCACAATACCGGTCTTGGCAGTGCCCGCGGATTTCAACACGCCTGTCCCCCCACCCCAGCACTCGGACTGACGAGGCGCGTCGTAATGCGGTTGACGTTTCCCGCGCCCTGAACCAATAGGATGTCATCCTCGGCAAGAAGGAAGTCGAGGGCTTCTGCCGCATCTTCCGGTGTCCTCGCCAAGCACTTGCGATGAGGCGCACCGGATGCGCGCAGCGCCTCGAACAAGTCGCCGCTTGTCGCCCCGGCAATCGGTTTCTCTCCGGCCGAATAGGTATTGAGCAATACCAACGTATCCACTCGGCCAAGCACCTCAACAAAGGCTTCAAACAAGTCGTGCGTGCGCGAGTATCTGTGCGGCTGAAACGCCATGACCAGGCGTCTGTCCGGCCACACCCTGCGCACCGTGTCTACGACCGCGGAAACTTCGCGTGGATGATGCCCATAGTCATCCACCAAGGTATACCTCTTACCCGCGGCCACGCAGTTCGGGTGGATTTCGAATCGCCGACCGACACCATGAAACCGCTCCATGGCGTCACAGATGGCTTGGTCAGCCACACCCTGCTCCGTGGCCACGGCAACCGCGGCCAACGCGTTGAGCACGTTGTGGTTTCCCGGAGGGGAAACGGCCACTTCCAGCGCATCTCTATCGCCCGGTCTCAGAGCGGTAAACCTCCAACTCAGATGGTCAGCCTGTACGTTGGTCGCTCGATAGTCCCTCCCCTTCGCGAATCCATAAGTGATGACCGGACGGGTGAGCGCCGGAACGATGTCGGACACGCCAGGGTCATCCGCACAGGCGAGAAGAGCACCGTAGAAGGGTAGTCGCTGCGCGAATCGTATGAAAGCGTCCTTGAGGCGACCAATGTTTCCGTCGTAGGCGGACAGATGGTCACGATCAATGTTGGTGACAACAGCAAATTGCGGCAGCAAATGAAGAAACGAGGCATCACTTTCATCCGCTTCGGCTATCAGATGCTGGCCTCCTCCGAAGCGAGCATTGCCACTTTTCCCCAGCAGCAGGCCGCCGATCACATAGGTGGGGTCCGCTCCCGCACTTTCAAATATGGCCGCGATCATGCTTGTGGTCGTGGTCTTGCCATGTGTGCCCGCAATGGCAATGCCGACCCGATAGCGCATCAGCTCACCGAGCATTTCCGCTCTTGGAATGACTGCGATGCCCCGGCGGCGCGCTTCAACGATCTCGACATTGGTAGGCGGCACGGCCGCGGAAACCACCAGCACGTCGGCTTCGCACGCATGCGCGGCATCATGTCCAATGAGCACGCGCACACCCATTCGCTCTAGATGCCTGGTGACCGAACTTGCTTGCAGGTCGGATCCAGAAACACTATAGCCTTCACTCGCGAGCACCTCCGCGATGCCGCACATGCCAGCGCCCCCGACCCCCACGAAGTGCACGCGCCGGATACGACCCATGAAACGAGGGCTTGCGGGCCTCTTCATCAAGGATAGGTGGCGCTTACCGGTCATCTCGGGCTACTCCGGTTTCCGTTTCTACCCGTGCGACCACGCCCAGCATGGCCGCGGTGACGAGTAGGCTATTGCCGCCATAGCTCACAAGAGGAAGCGTCAACCCCTTGGTGGGGAGTACGCCCAAGTTCACACCAAAGCTGATGAGCGCCTGCAGCCCGATGGCAATCCCCGCCCCCCAGGCGAGCAGGGCGGGAAATCTATCCTGCTCCGTCCAGGCCCGCTTCCCAACCTGAAGCACATGCGCGATCAGCCAGGCAAATAGCAGCACAACCACCAGGGCGCCAACAAATCCCAGCTCTTCCGCGATCACAGCGAGAATGAAATCATTGTGCGCTTCGGGCAGATAGAAGAGTTTTTGCACGCCGTCGCCCAGGCCCAGGCCAAAGACTTCTCCACGTCCAAACGCGATCTGCGCCTGAACAGACTGATATCCCTGAGTGGTTGCGAACTGCCACGGATCAAGAAAGGCGGTGAGGCGTTCCAGTCGGTAGGATGCCGTGACGGCGAGAACGCCAAGCCCTGCGACCACAGCGCCACCTGCCACAAACAAGTGGCTCATGCGCATGCCCGCGAGAAAGGTTACTGCGAACACCACAAGCCAGAGAAGCACTATTGACCCGAAGTCTGGCTGCAGATAAAGAAGCACCGACAGCGCGCCCACGAGGATGACAGGCGCAATGTAGGCCGTGGGTGGTAGGCCAGCGGGCCGAGCCTGCTTCGAGAGCGTCGCGGCAAGGTAGACCAGCACTAGGAATTTCACGGGTTCTATGGGCTGCAGGGAGATTGGACCCAGCGCAATCCAGCGCCTAGCACCGTTCACGGTGGAGCCGATGCCTTCGATCAGCACGAGCACGCATAGCACCAAGGCCAAGCCCATGAGCAGGCCGGAGAAGCGTCGCCAGATATGCAGGGGCACGCTTGCCACCATGAAGAAGGTTACCAAGGCAAGGCCCAGATAGAACGCATGCCGAAACGGGTAGTTAAAGCTTGACGGCGATTCAGAGCTGCCGGATAGGGAAGCCGACGACACCATCACAAGGCCAATCATGCCAAGAAAACACGCCGGCAATAGCATTCCGGGTTCGAATCGAGAGGGAAGTGCAAGATTCATGACTTCAAGGAATCCACCGCACTCGCGAAGGCTCTGCCCCGCGCTTGGTAATCTTCAAACATGTCGAGGCTCGCGGCAGCGGGTGAAAGAAGCACCGTGTCGCCACTTCTTGCAAGCCTCGAGCACAGGTACACGGCTTCTTGCATGGTCTCGGCGCGCACGACCTCGGTCGCCTCGTCGATGGCCTCGCAGAACCGCTCGGCATCCTTGCCCATCACGCAAACGCCGCGAACTTCGGGACCAATCGCGGCTTTTAATGGCGCGAGGTCAACGCCTTTGGCATCGCCTCCCAGGATCCACACCAATCCGCCTTCGGATGCGGATAGGCTCAAGCCATCGACAGTAGCGAGCGCGGCCGCCAGGTTTGTGGCCTTCGAGTCATCAATCCAACGCACCCCCTCATACATCCCCAGCAGCTGAGAGCGGTGGGCGAGACCCTTGAAGCTGGGCAGGTGTTCCGCCACCCGGCCGAGATCCGCACCCGCTTCGTTTGCCAGCACCAAGGCCGCGAGCGCGTTGGCACATCCGTGTTTTCCCATGAGCTGCAATTGCTTGGCTTGCGCGACCCGATGGGCGCCGACGCTTAACCAATCACCATCCAGAATTCCTCCATCTCGCTCCCCGGTCGGCGCATCAAGTCCAAAACTGAGCCTTATGCGCGCGGCGCGAGTTGCCGTGAGTGGGTCCTGACGATTCTCCAGGCTCACTTCAGCATCCTCGGCGATGCGCAGTTTGGCATTGCGGTACTCGTCGAAGGAGGTGTATCGGTCGGCGTGATCCGGCGCGATATTCAGTATCGCTCCCATATGCAATGTTTCACCGGCAAGCCGCTCCAGTTGAAAACTTGACAATTCCAGCAAATACAGCGGAGCGGGCATATTCAAGAGGTCGAGGGCCGGATGTCCTAGATTGCCCCCCAGCCCGACCCTCACCCCAACCGCGCGCATCAGATACGCGGCGAGGCTGCACACGGTGCTCTTTCCATTGGTTCCGGTCACCGCGAATACAGGCGCCTGCGCGTTTCTCAGAAAGATGCCTATGTCGCTATCGATTGGAATCCCGAGACACCTCGGAGCTCTGAGCAGGCAGGAGTCGAGCGCCACCCCCGGACTCACATGCACCCGGGTGACGTCATGCCATGCCATGTAACGCGACGATCTGCCGCAGACGTATTCAAACTGTCCGAAATCGCGCTGTGCTGCCTGAAGCATTGGCGGTTGCTCTCGCGTATCCACGACCACGAGATCTGTCGCCCCCTCGCGCTCACGGGCAAGATAGCTGAGCAGCGAATAGCCGGTGACGCCGAGCCCGATGATTGCCTGTCGATCCACCATTTTGCGTCACCGGATCTTCAAGGTGGAAAGACCAACCAGCACGAGCACCAGGCTGATGATCCAAAAGCGGACAATGACGACCGATTCAGGCCAGCCTTTCAGCTCAAAGTGATGATGCAGGGGTGCCATGCGAAATACCCGCCTACCGGTCAATCGAAAGGAAGCCACCTGCACCATGACCGAAACCGTTTCGAGAACGAACACGCCCCCCATGATCAGGAGCAAGAGTTCATGCCGGGAAATAAGCGCCAGCACGCCGAGCGCCGCGCCGAGTGCAAGCGCGCCCACATCACCCATAAATACCTGTGCTGGGTAGGCGTTGAACCAGAGAAATCCAAGCGCCGCCCCGGCAATGGCACCACAGACGATCGCCAGTTCTCCGGCGCCTTCGATGTAGGGCACGCCAAAGTAGGCCGACATTTCCGAGTGCCCGGCCACATAGGCAAGTAGCCCGAAAGCGGAGACGATCATCGCGCAGGGCATGATGGCCAATCCATCTAGTCCGTCAGTGAGATTGACGGCGTTGCTGCTACCGACTATGACGAAATAGGCAAACAGAATGTATGCCGGGCCCAAATCCAAGGCGACTTCTTTGAAAATGGGCACAAAAACCGCGGTCTGTGCTGGAATTGAAGCCGTTGCATACAGATAGACCCCTACGGCCAGCGCAATCACGGACTGGGCAATGAATTTCCATCTCGCCCTCAAGCCACGGGAATTACCGCGTACCACCTTGAGGTAGTCGTCAGCGAAGCCGATACAGCCGAAAGCCAGCGTGGCCAACAGCACGATCCACACATAGGAGTTCTCCAGCCTCGCCCACAATAGCGCGGTGAGCGCAAACACCCCGAGGATCAGAAGCCCACCCATGGTGGGTGTCCCCTCCTTGGCGAGATGGCTTTTTGGGCCATCCTGACGGACCACCTGTTTGACCTGCATGTCCTGCAGAAACCGTATGACAGCGGCACCGAGCAACAAACTGATCAGCAGTCCGGTCAAGGCCGCAAAGATCGTGCGCACGGTCAGGTAATGAAACACCCCAAAACCAGGATCGAACTTGAGCAAGCTGTCTACAAGCCAGTTCAACACGCCTGAATCTCCATAAGCCTTCTGGCAAGATCGAGGTCGCTGTGCGGTGTCACACGGCCTCTGCGAACGATTCCAAACTCATGCCCCTTTCCGGCGAGCAGAAGCGCTTGACCCGCTCGCGCGGACGCGCAGGCCTCTTCCGCCGCACGCGCGCGGTCGGCTACGTTGTGCGGCTTAAGTCGCGAGAAGCCGCTACATACCTGGGATCTGATCTCGCTTGCCGATTCTCCGCGTGGATTGTCGTCGGTGACCCAGGCACCCGCCGCCAAATTATCGACCACGGATGCCATTTCTACGCGCTTGCCCGAATCGCGGTCACCGCCGCAGCCGAACACGCAGATGACACCGTCACTGTACCTCTTGTAAAGGCACTCCAGCGTGTGCCTTAGGGCGTCCGGTGTGTGCGCGTAATCCACGATGATGGGAACCTTGGCATCAAATAGCTGCATTCTTCCGGGTACGGGCGGAAGCCTTGCCATCAGTTCGCCCATGCTGTCGAAATCGAATCCCAGCGCAGCCAGACTTATCATGGCCGTCAGCAGGTTGAGAGGTCCGGTTTCTCCAATCATGGGCAGAGGTTTTTGCAGGTTTCCCCAAGGCGACTCCACTTTCAAACAGGCGCCCTGACCAGAGTCGCGCAGGGAATAGCGCACATCCGCTTTCTTGCCGCGACCAATGCGCAGGAGACGCACCCCCTTTCCGGTGGCCGACTCGATGGTCTTCGCCGCGGGGTCGTCGCAATTGACCACGGCGACCTTGACCGAGGGCATGCGAAAGAGATTCGCCTTGGCCTCAAGATAGGCATCCATATCAGCGTGGTAGTCGAGATGGTCGCGACTGAGATTGGTGAATACGGCCACCTCTGGATGCACTGCCGCCAGCCTATGCTGGTCGAGTGCGTGAGAACTTGCTTCAAGCGCCACCCAGCGCACACCGGACAGACGCAACGCATTGAATCTCGCATGCAGGGTAATGGGGTCGGGTGTTGTGAGGCTTGTGGCCGCAAGCTTTGGCGGCGTGCCCCAACCGATGGTTCCGTGACACGCCGCCGCCTCACCGAGCGCGTTCAAGAGGCTAGCCGCAAACCAGGATACCGAAGTCTTGCCGTTTGTACCGGTGACCGCGAGTATTCTCAAGTTGAGTGCCGGCTCCCCATAAAATCGTGCCGCCAAGTCTCCGACCTGGGCGCGAAGTTCTGGTTCTCTCATCACCGGCACCGGCTGCGCGGGCAGCTCGCGCTCGCACGCAATGGCTGCTGCTCCACGTTTGATGGCATCAGCCACAAAGTCATGTCCATCACTCATTGCACCCTTGAGAGCGATAAAGAGATCGCCAGAGATGACCTGTCGAGAGTCAAGCGCGAGGCCGCTCACCTGCGTGACAGGGTCGCCTATTGCCGGGAACAATCGTCCTAATGGAACAGATGTCATACCCGCCCCTCCGGTGCGATTCCGAAGTGATGGACAGCGAGCGATGCAAGACGTGCGAATACCGGTGCCGAGACCGAACCTCCGCTCGGCCGACTGGTCTTGGGCTCATCCACCAACACCGCAATGACGAACCGCGGGTCACCTGCTGGAACCACGCCAACAAACCAGGTCGCGTGCCGGGATTCGTCATACCCGGACTCACTGACCTTGCGTATTGTTCCGGTCTTTCCAGCTACTCGGTAGCCGGGTACCCGCGCCCGCCACGCGGTCCCCTCGGGTGTGACCACCTGTTCGAGCATGCGCATGACGGCGGCGACATTTCTCTGTGCAAACACCCGCTCTCCTGGCACAGCATTGCGCTCCACCTTGAAGACACTTGGTCTTAAGCGAACGCCGCCGGTAGCCAGGGTCAGATAGGCGACCGCCATTTGCATGGGTGAGACCGCCAAGCCATATCCGTAGGCAAGCGTCGCGCGCGTCACGTCGCTTGACAAACCCCGCCGGTTCAACTGACCCGGCTCCTCGAATGGCAGGCCGCTGTGTGGAGGTATCCCAAATCCGAGTGCTTCCAGCACTTCAAACACGGCCTCGTTGTGAAGGTTGAGCGCGACCTTGCTGATACCGACCTGACTTGATTTGGCTATGACACCGGTGAGCGTCAGCGCCCCGTAGTCGCGGGGATCCGTAACGAGCTTGCGTCCGACAGAAACGTAGCCGGGGCTTGTGTTGATCACGGTATCCGGCCGATACACACGATTTCGAAGCGCCGCCAGCGCGACAAAGGGTTTCACAGTGGATCCAGGCTCATAACTATCGGTGACCGCACGGTTCTTTCGTGCGAAGTGTCCTGAAAAGGGGGCGTTGGGATTGAAACTTGGTTGATTGACCAATGCCACCACTTCACCTGTGCGGGCATCGAGCATAACGAGTGCGCCGGACTCGGCGTTGGTTTCCTCCACTGTCTGCGAAAGAGCCGCGTGCGCGTGATGTTGCAAGTAAAGGTCTACTGACAGCACCAGGTCATCCCCAAAACGGGGCATTTCCATATAGCCGAGGTTTTTCACCACCTCGCCTTTTTCGTTCCTCAAGACTCTCCGCTTTCCATTTTTCTGCGCGAGCGCCCGGTCATAGGCATACTCAATGCCTTCAAGTCCAACGTTTTCACTGTTTGCGGTGCCGACCAAATGCGCGGTCACCTCGCCCGCCGGGTAGAAGCGTCGGTATTCGCGTTCGAAGAACAATCCCTTCAGTTTGGACTGACGCAGTTCGTGAGCCCGTTCGGGCACCAATCGCCTCGCTAGGCGAACATATCTGCTTCCCGCCTCCTTCTTCGCGCGGATTTCCTC
>CAZNYE010000449.1:0-5823 GCA_964577185.1 uncultured Pseudomonadales bacterium
CGTGGGGCTCGGAGATGTGTATAAGAGACAGGAGTAATCGATCCCATCGGCTCAGGCGAAACGTCGACTTCGACGAAGCGGTGGTCGACGCCGGTCTCATCTAGGACCGCCAGCACCGGGCTGAAGTCGGTGGGTCCCGTGCCGGGTTCGACAAGCTGCGCGAAGATGGGAACTAGATCGCCTGCTGCTTCGTCTCCGGCTAGAGATGGGTCATAATCTTTGAGATGGACGGCAATGACTCGGCCCGCATAACGTCGCAGAATCTTGATCGGGTCGACACCAGCAACCAACGCCCAGCCGATGTCCAGCTCAATCTTGACGACATCCGAATCCGCCTGCGAGAAGAGATAATCGAAAGCGTTCTCGTCGCCAAGATCCGCAAATTCCATCTGGTGATTGTGGTAGCCGAACCCCACGCCACTGGCACGGGCCATCTCTCCCTGCCGATTCAGACGCTCTGCGATTCGATCCAGCTGGTCGCGGCCCGTCACGCCAGCAATGCGAAATTCTCCGTCCTCGATCTCGGTAAACTCAGGTGCGATTGGGACGACGAGATGTCGAACCCCGACTTGTTGTGCGACCTCGGCGATTTCCCCGATGTTCATCGCATCACCCATGAAGTGGGCGATCGGTGCGGTGAGACCCACATCTTCAAGCACAGCGGCAAATTCCTCCGCAGTAAAGCCAAAGAATGGCTTGTCGCTTAAGTTCCCACCGCCGAGTCCGAAAAGCTCCACCTCCTTGTAGCCGATCGCGGCAATATCAGCAAGAGTCTTACGCACATCTCCCTGCAACTGATCCCTGACCGACCACAACTGCACGCCAAGAGGCTTCCCAACCCGCGCCTCGTCCGCTCCATACGCCAAGCGCGTCGCGCCGGCCCCCGCAATCACCGCGCCGGCCGCGGTCATCTGAATCACGGTTCTGCGCCGCATGAGCCATTCCTCGCTAGTCAACAGTTCTTAGTCGGCGCTTCCCACGAAATCACGGCCCTCACGACCACCCAATCCGTCTCGCGCCAAACCAACATTATTGCACTTCAGGTAGCAGCCCCGAGCACATCCACGACAAAGAACCCTCATAATTGCAGAGTATCAACACGAAAATAAAAATGACCCAAGAAAAATACGATGCAATAGTGGTTGGCTCGGGCATCTCGGGAGGCTGGGCCGCAAAGGAACTCACCGAGAAAGGCCTCACCGTCCTACTCTTGGAGCGTGGCAAAAACGTCGAACACGTCAAGGACTACGTCAACGCGCACAAAGCGCCCTGGGAGTATCCCCACCGCGGTGGCAGAACGGTGGCGATGGAGGAAGCCTATCCGGTTCTGAAACGAGACTATCCACTCAACGAAAAGAATCTCGATTGGTGGGCTTCGGATCAGGATTCGCCCTATACGGAAGTCAAACGCTTCGATTGGTTTCGCGGCTACCACGTGGGCGGACGTTCACTGATGTGGGGTAGGCAGAGTTATCGCTACAGCGAATTCGATTTCGAGGCCAACGCGCGAGAGGGTATCGCGGCCGACTGGCCCATTCGCTACGCAGACATCGCTCCCTGGTACGACTACGTTGAGAGGCACGCCGGCATAGCTGGGTCGATCGAGAATCTGCCCCAGCTCCCAGATGGGAAGTTCCAGCCTGCAATGCCGCTTAATTGCGGTGAAGAACTGATCGCGGACCGGCTCGAGAATCACTTCGACAGTCGTCGCCGCATCATCCCGGGCAGGACCGCCAATCTGACACAAGCCCTGCCTGGACGAGCACCGTGCCAGTACCGCGCCGCCTGCTGGCTTGGCTGTCCCTACGGCGCCTACTTCAGCACGCAGTCGTCAACCCTGCCAGCGGCTTTTGCGACCGGTCGGCTCACGCTCATGCCCTATTCCATCGTGACTGAGGTCGTTTACGACCGCGACGCGAAGCGCGCGAGCGGAGTCCGGGTCATGGACGCGCTTACCGAAAAGACCACTGAATTCGATGCATCGGTAGTGTTTCTCTGTGCCTCGACACTCAATTCGACATGGCTGCTCATGCAATCGGCCACCGACATCTGGCCGGACGGGCTCGGCAGCAGTAGCGGCGAACTCGGCCACAATCTTATGGACCACCATTTCCGCACCGGCGCCATGGGAGTCATCAAGGACGCCTCACTGAACGAGAAATATTACTTTGGACATCGACCCACCGGGTTCTACGTCCCACGATTCAGAAACCTCTTTGGCGATAAGCGAGAGTACTTGCGCGGCTTCGGCTACCAAGGCAGCGCCAGTCGTCTGGACTGGCACCGGGCAGTAAGAGAACTTGGAGTGGGGGCGGACTTCAAGGATCGAATGGCCGAGCCGGGTGAGTGGAGAATAGGGGCGACTGGATTCGGCGAAATGCTACCCATCCACACCAACAAGGTCGGCATTGACCATGCGCGCAAGGACAAGTGGGGACTCCCAGTACTGAAAATAGATTGCGCATTGAGCGAAAACGAAAGGCTCATGCGCATCGACATGGCCAACGACATGGCCGAGATGCTTGAAGCGGCTGATGTCAGCGATGTGTCCACCTTTGATTGGGAATACTATCCCGGCATGGGCATCCATGAGATGGGCACGGCGCGCATGGGTCGGGACTCGAAGACTTCGGTGCTCAATCGCTGGAATCAGGTGTGGGACGCTCCGAACGTGTTTGTCACAGACGGCGCCTGCATGACTTCCGCGAGCTGCGTGAATCCATCACTCACCTACATGGCGATCACCGCAAGGGCAGCGGACCACGCTGTCAATGAACTCAAGCGCGGAAATCTCTCATGAACGCGCCGACCGACCAGAAGACCGGCCTCGTCTCTCGCCGCGAAGCGATCCTGCGTGTCAGCGCCATGCTTGGTGCCGCATTGGTCGGCCAAGCATCCATGCTAGCCGCCTGCGGCCGCGAGGATGCGGAAATGGCGCCGCGAGACGCACCCGCGGACGGCGCACTTTTCACCGACAACGACATTGCCCTACTTGACGAGATTGCTGAAACCATTCTGCCGGAAACGGACACGCCAGGCGCAAGAGCCGCCGAGGTTGGCGCGTTCATGGCACTGATGGTGACGGATACCTATTACAAGCCAGATCAAGATATCTTTCGTAAGGGCCTTGCCAACCTCGAAGCCCGATGCCAAGAGTCACTCGGGCATGACTTCCTCTCCGCCCAACCCGCGAACAGGCTCAGCTTGCTCGAATCGCTCGATGCCGAACAGTTCGAATACATGCAAGACAAGCCAGCCAATGCGCCAGCACACTATTTCCGCATGATGAAGGAACTCGCGCTGCTTGGCTACTTCACTTCCGAAATCGGCTACACACAAGCGATGCGCTACATCGAGACGCCAGGACGCTTCGATCCCTGTACGCCCTATTCACCGGGAGAAAAGACATGGGCGGAACACGCCTGACTGCGGTCGCACTCTCCGCACTCGGTATGATCGCCGGTACTGGGAGTACTTGGTCGAATGAAACTGGAGACAACTGGATCGATCTCTTTAATGGTCGGGACCTTGATAACTGGACGGTGAAGATTCGTCAGTACGATCCGGGCGTGAATTTTGCTGACACTTTTCGCATTCAGGATGGTCTATTGACCGTCTCATACGAGGGCTATGGGGATTTTGACAATAGATTTGGACACATCTTCTACCAGCACCCCTTCTCGCACTACAGACTGAGGCTCGAGTATCGCTTCGTGGGTGAGCAGGCAGCGGGCGGGGCAGCCTGGGCGACGAAGAACAGCGGCGTAATGCTCCACTCTCAGGCACCAGAGACCATGCCGGCAGGGCAGGACTTCCCGATTTCGCTCGAAGCTCAGTTCCTGGGCGGTCTCGGCGACGACAGTCCCAGGCCCACCGGCAACCTCTGCACACCCGGAACAAATGTGTTCATTCATGGTGAATTCACTGAGCAACACTGCATCTTTTCCTCGTCCCCGACCTTCGATGGCGATCAGTGGGTCGAAATGGAGGTGCTGGTGCTTGGGGGGCAACGCATAGTGCACTACGTGAATGGCGAGGCTGTCCTTGAGTATACGCACACCTCGTACGGTGGAGGCGTGGTGTCCGGACATCGCCCGGAATCCAAGCCCGACGGACAGCCGCTGCGCGAGGGGTACATCGCCCTGCAAAGTGAGAGTCATCCAATCCAATTCCGAAATATCCGCCTTCTCAATCTCAAGGGCTGCATGGACCCCGAGGACGAACACTACCGAAACTACTTCGTCGCCAACGACCCTTCGAACTGCGCCGCAAGCAATTAGCGATTGGGAAAGGGACACCCAGCACACAGGGTTTGGACGACCCACCGACATCTCTCTTTGTAGGATTCCGGTGGGTGTCCCTTTCCCGGACGGTGGGTGTCCCATTCCTATGCGGTGGGTGTCCCACTTTTTTTTGCGAATCACGGCAGCCGTCTTAGCTGGATTGGAACGCGCGAGGATTGTGCCCTCACGAACCTGCGCTGCGGCGGCGATGCTCAGCGAGGCCGCCGATGCACTCGACGAGGCGGGAGATTTTGGGAATGTTCACTCCGAATTTGCTGATACACACACGCAAGCCCCTGTAGATTTGGCTCAGGTGACTCGCTCAACCGGCTCGGATCATTGCACACCGCGCCCTGCATCCGAGCCTTCGTGGGACCGCTCATCCCCCGCAGTCAATTGCCCCTATCACGAGGCCTAGGCTGAGGATCGTCATTCAAGAATTCGTGTCGATGCCGCCTCAGCACATGAATCGTCTGCTGAATCCGCGGCCCCTGGCTCCAGACCGTGCGCCCGCGGACCGATCGTTTGATCAGCGCCTCGTCAAGGCGGATGCCAGATTCCCGCAACGAGTGTCTCGTGCCAGCGAGCGCGGCTCCGACCCCCGTCACACCCTTGGTACCAAGGATGGCTGCTATATCCTGGGTGTTAAGCGCCGACCCAGGCTCCACAAGCCGCTCAAGCACTCCAAGTCCTGCCCAATACTTGGATAGCTCACTCTTTGGGAGCCTAGCCATGTGCCATTCCAGATGAAGCCACTCTCCAACCTCAAGGCATCGCAAACTCAACCGATGCCAAGGGCCCGAGCGGCCACCCCGCGAACACCCACACAACGGTCAACAACAATCCCGCCAACATCAAGAACACAGAGTAAGGCAGCATGGTCGCCAGCAAGCTTCCAAGCCCAAACTCCTTTTGCCAGCGTTGGGCGAACACCAGTACCAGCGGGAAGTAAGGCATGAGTGGCGTAATGATGTTGGTGGCACTGTCCCCCACCCTATAAGCAGCAGTACTCATCTCAGGCGAAATGCTCAAGAGCATCAGCATGGGTACCAGCACTGGCGCCAGCAGCGCCCACTTGGCACTCGCCGAACCGATGAAGAGATTCAGCACGCCAGCGAACAGGATGATCGCAGCCATCAGCGCGACATCAGGCAGACCGGAAGCCTCCAGCGCCGCCGCACCGTGAATCGCGAAGATCAGCCCCAAGTTCGACCAGTTGAACATGGCCACAATGTGGGCCGCAGCAAAGGACAGTACCAGGTAGTAGGCCATGTCCGCCATCGCATCCCGCATCATGGCGACAAGATCGCGGTGATTCTTCACAGTTCCGGCGGCGGCCCCATAGGCCCAGCCAGCGGCCAGAAAGACCACAAGAAAGCCCGCGACCAGGGACTGAAAAAATGGATTGAACCGCGACTCCGGCGGTGCTGATTCGTCAATGAGTGGCGTGCCAGGGCCGATACACAGGAACACCCAGAGCGCCACCACACCAAGCACCGCGAAACCAGCCCATCTGAGCCCACGTCGCTCATCATCGCTG
>CAZNYE010000450.1:0-2227 GCA_964577185.1 uncultured Pseudomonadales bacterium
TCGGGCGTGCTCGGGAATTGGGGGCTCCCGGCAGCATCGTGCTATTGCCGCCCCCAGGCATACGCCAGGACTGACCGGCGTCCTCGCCAGCCTGCCGGTTGTTGACGCCTTCGTGTGGTCGCGCGGGTATGACATTCGCGACCGGCCTGGTTCCGCTACGGCACTAGCGGGATGAAATCGTCGCCCTGCATCGGCTCGTGACCATTCCAAACGCCCTGCATCTCGACCAGCAGTCGCTGGCTCCGCGGGGTTGGTGGGGAATTGATCCGCACTACATGCGCGGAATAGGTCGGCGTATGAACCATGGCCGCCACCAAATCCGAAACCAAGTAACGTGGCGCCCACCCGATCATGTGGTAGTCCTGCGACTGGATCTGCACCACTAGCCCGGTGGAGGGGTTGGTCAATTCCAGCGTGACATGGACCCTTTCCTTCTCCTTCAAACGGGAAATGCGCTCCCACGATGCTTCTGGAATATAACGCGCACCGTGCACGAAGAAGCGGCAGGAGAAACTTCCGTCATCGCGCTTGATTAGCTTGGGAAAGACCTCGTAAATGTCCGTGACGCGCCGCCCGCCATTGACCGACAGGATCGCTACCGGATCAGCGTCTTCCGGCAGCCCCAGGCAATGCAGGTACGCATTCCGGTCTGGCCGTCCAGGCGCGATGACCCGATTCTGAAAGAGTGCAAACAGCCTCTTGGAGCGGTAGTCGCCGTCGACTTCCGGAAACTCGGGCAACAGGGGGAAGCCCCCTTCGACCTGAGCGCGCTGCGCCCCTTTGATATATCGGAAGCGATATTCTGGCTCCTCGCCATCGGCGTCCAGTCTCCCAACCGGGAACCACTGACGATTGTCCTGGTCCTGCCACGCAAGGAACAGTGTCTTCGTGGTCATCACGCAAGATCCTTTAACTGCCGGCAACTGTAGGACACGAACGCTTTCGCGAACTCCCGGGCTTGCGGCGTCATCCAACCCTGGGGAACTCGGTCGACCAGCCTACTGAACGCGTCGAGATCAACGTGCTCCAATCGCCGTAACGCCGGAACAAATGATTCAGGGTACGACCGAGTAGCCCGCCTCACCAGTTCCAACGGGCTCGGTCCATGCGGTTCTAGTTCGGACCAATACACGGCACCATGACCACGCTCGGCGTACCATCCGACGCGCTCCTCCTTGAGATATGTGTTGCGTCGTTCATCGCGAAGTTCACGTCCCAACGACGAAGCGTGGTCGAAGGTCGGTGCAACGATGGGGCGCCGAAGCGCGCCCGTCGGCCATAACAGCAATCCCCAGTTCTCGTGATGGCGGTCGGTGTTTCCAACTAGTGCATCCATTACCAGGAATTCAGCGATGCGAACCTTCGCGCGCTGCGCCCCTTCCGTCGGGCCGTAGACCATGTCCATTGTCCGCAGAATACGAATCAGTGTGTGGCCGGACTGACCAAACCACCTGTCACGGTCATAGGCTTCATCCGACGCACCCAAGATTTGGTTACCGTGGAGTAACGTCCAACCTCCAGTCGTAAACGACTCGGTCGCGGAACCTTGCGTGCCTTGGAATTCCGCAAACTCTACACGTGCGTGGGGAATCCTGAGCATGGCCGCCATTTGTTCGACTAGCTTTTCTGCCCAGTGCTGACCAGTCTGCGGCTGTGGAAATTTGAAAAGCCAGTCGGATTGCCCATTTGGAAGCCGGTACCAGAATTTTTCCTTGCTGCCCATTTCCTCTGGCTGAAGTACCCACTCGGGATTCACATTGGTAACTGGATAGGCGTTGTCCATCTCAACAGCTCTGTGCCACCTAGGACTCTGGCGGATAACGGCGGTAGTTCCAACCGCGAATCCGGGTCATTTGTACCGCTTTCAAACTGGCCTTTGCCCTGAGCTTTGTTGCTAGGACACTCAACCTTCGCCGACAGTTTCGATCGTATATTCTATATATGATCTATCTATGTTTCTGTCAAGCTTGGCATTGTTCATAGAAGCTTCGCATCACCGTTGCGCGCTAACGCACCCAATTCTTTGATCAGGTACCCCGAGGAAGTAGCAATGTCACCGTATCCAAAGCTTCCTGAGGGCTTTCGCGGTAGTGTTGCACCGGGCGTAGAGCATTCGACCGGTGGGAGACTGAACAGGAATATTGCCACGAAACGGGCCTGGAACGCCCGGTGAACGGGCGCCGATCAAGAGTCGGAAGTGCTCACTAGGGCGGTCACGGCAACGTTT
>CAZNYE010000451.1:0-3202 GCA_964577185.1 uncultured Pseudomonadales bacterium
CAATTTCGCCACCCAGGCTTGAATGCATTAGGCTACCACGATGCAGCGGGAAATAAAGTCTCTTGACGACCTTGATTACGCCTTGCCAGAGCGTCTGATCGCGCAGCTGCCAGTCGAGGAACGCACGATGAGTCGATTACTGGTGGTCACGCCACACGGAATCGAAGATCGCGTGTTTCGAGAACTCGGAGATTATCTGCTTCCGAATGATCTCTTGGTGCTTAATAACACCAAGGTGATCCCTGGTCGAATACCGGCCATGAAGGAATCAGGCGGCGCGGCTGAAATGCTGGTGGAACGAGTTCTCGGTGAGCACAGGGCATTGGTGCAGATTGGCGCCAGTCGATCACCGGGCCCGGGTTCGATATTGAGACTGCAACCTGGAAGCGCCCGCGCGCATGTAGTTGCGCGAGAGGGGGCGTTCTTTGAGGTGGAGTTTGAAGACCAAATCTCCAAAGTCTTATCGGCGGTCGGCGAAACGCCCTTGCCGCCCTATGTGCGACGCAGGCCGGAAGCGGCAGATGCGGCGCGCTATCAGACGGTCTATGCGGAGCGGGATGGCGCGGTGGCGGCGCCGACGGCGGGACTTCACTTTGATCAGTCGATGCTCGATGACTTGCAGGATAAGGGTGTGAACTTGGCAAGGCTCACCCTGCACATAGGCGCCGGTACTTTTAGTCCTTTGCGAGAAGAGGTGTTGAAAGACAACACTCTGCACTCGGAGTGGATGTCAGTGCCTGCCGAGACCATGCGTGCAGTGCGAGAAACGCATCAGACGGGTGCACGGGTCGTTGCGGTGGGCACGACGGTGACCAGAGCCCTCGAAACGGTCCTCGCCAAGGGCGCCGATCAAGGCTACGAGGGGGAGACCGATCTCTTCATTCAGCCGGGCTTCGAGTTTCAGGCTGTTGATTTGCTCCTGACTAATTTCCACTTGCCGCGCTCCTCCCTGCTCGCGTTGGTCTATGCGTTCGGCGGTATTGAGAAGACACGCGCCGCCTACCAGCACGCGATTGACCGAGAATATCGCTTCTATAGTTACGGCGATGCCATGCTCATCTTGAAAAACTCATGACGTTCGAATATCGGCTCACCGCACAGGACGGGACGGCGCGCGCTGGAGAAGTCTTGGTGCGGGGCAAGCGTTTCCTTACTCCCGCGTTCATGCCGGTGGGCACCTATGGCACGGTGAAATCGCTGACACCGTTACAGCTCGCGGAGACCGGCACGCAAATTCTGGTGGCCAACACTTTTCATCTGATGCAGCGGCCGGGGTCGCACATAGTGAGAGAACTCGAAGGCCTGCACGGGTTCATGCATTTCGATGGTGCCATATTGACCGACTCGGGAGGGTTTCAGGTATGGAGCCTCGGGGATTTGCGTAAGGTGAGCGAACAAGGGGTTGAGTTTCGCGCGCCGGTTGATGGGACTCTCGTGAATCTGACACCGGAATTGGCAGAGTCTGTGCAAGAGGACTTGGGCTCAGACATTCACATGGTGCTCGATGAATGCACCGAGTATCCGGCCAGCCATGAACGCGCCCGGAAATCCTTCGAACTCACCGAGCGCTGGGCTCGGCGTGCGAAGCAGGCGCATGAAGGAAGCCAAGCAGCGCTGTTCGCGATCATTCAGGGTGGCATGTATCCGGATCTGCGTCGTAGGTCCCTTGAGGGCTTGGCCTCGATTGGATTTGATGGCTATGCCATAGGCGGGCTCTCCGTCGGCGAGCCGAAAGAGGACATGTGGTCGGTGGTGTCAGCAATAGCACCCTTGATGCCGCAGGATCGCCCTCGATATCTCATGGGGGTGGGCACGCCCCAAGATTTGCTGCAAGCCATTGCCTTGGGTGTGGATATGTTTGATTGCGTCCTGCCGACCAGAAACGCGCGCAATGGTTACTTGTTCACCCATGCAGGCATCGTCAAGATGGGTAATGCCGCCCATCGCCGCGATGAGCGCATCCTCGACGCCGAGTGCGGATGCTACACCTGTGCACACTTTTCGCGCGCATACCTCCATCATCTCTATGCCTGCAATGAAATCCTCGCGTCGGTGCTCGGAACCCTGCATAACCTTTCCTACTATCAGAGTCTTCTCGCCGGTGCGCGTCAGGCGATCAGCGAGGGCCGTTTCACCGAGTTTGCGTCTGAATGTCGGAGGCGGTGGAACTGAAGCATGAGGTCCGTAAACGCGCGCCTCGTCAAGGTCGAGGATTCTGAAGGTCAAAGGCTCGACAACTTTCTCATGGGGCTCTTAAAGGGTGTCCCGCGAAGTCGCGTCTACCAGATGGTGCGACGAGGGGAGGTGCGCATCAATGGCTCTCGCGCCAAGCCGGACACGCGTATCGCAAACGGAGATGAGCTGCGCATCCCGCCCGCATTTACCAGCGAACAGAGGGTTCCTCGCGCTAGTTCTCGCTTTCTTGAGCGCTTGCAGTCATCCGTGCTGCACTGGGATAGGGATCTCATTTGCCTCAACAAGCCATTTGGCATGGCGGTTCACGGTGGCAGCGGGGTGCATTCGGGTGTCATAGAAGGCTTACGCTTGCTCGACCCGAAAAGCAAACAGCTTGAACTCGCGCACCGACTCGACCGGGATACTTCAGGAGTGCTGCTGGTTGCGCGCAATAGACGCACGCTGCTCGCGCTGCATGATGCCTTCCGTCGTGGAGCGGTTGAGAAAACATATGACCTGCTCGTCTATGGGCGGTGGCCGGCCGGTGAGAAGCGTGTGCAATTGCCGCTTGCACGTCGAGACCGCCCAAGTCGGGGACGGCTCGTGGTGGTGGATGAAGAGGGTAAGCAAGCAGAAACGGCATTCAAGCGCATCAGGACAAATGTGCGCGCGAGCTGGCTCGAAGCCGTGCCAAAGACCGGTCGAACGCACCAGATTCGCGTACATTGCTCGGCTTCGGGTCACGCGATTGTGGGAGATAATCGCTATGCCACAAGAGAACAACTGGCCTCAAGTAGGACGCTCAAGTCCGCTCGGCTCTGGCTCCATGCACGTAGCTTGAGCCTTGAACTCGCGGGTCAGCGAGTGCAATTTGAAGCCTCTGCGGAGAAACAATTTTCCGCGGCGTTTGAGATGATCGGGATCTTAGCGTAACGACTCGCCCCCCTTGACACTATAGGGCAACGCCCCTGTTGCGGGCGCAAGGAATGGGTGCGCGCACCAGCAGGGGCGACATAGCGGCTAGTGT
>CAZNYE010000452.1:0-3617 GCA_964577185.1 uncultured Pseudomonadales bacterium
TCTCCGAAAAGGGTTGGGCGCGGGTTGGCAAGGGACACGAGCTTGATCCCGCTGGCTTGCCTTACAGAACCGGCGATGCTTATCTCGACGCCAAGCGAGGTGCTAGCACCGACCTCCTTGTATTAGTGGATTCCGCCGGACGCTTTTATTCGCTGCCGCCGCACAGCCTCGCTTCGGCCCGCGGTCAGGGGGAACCGCTAACGGGTCGCTTGGCACCCGCGCCTGGTGTGAATTTTATCGGCCTTGCCATGGGCGTGCCATCGGACTTGTTGCTTTGCGCATCGAGTTCCGGCTATGGATTTCTCACCACCCTTGGAGATTGTGTGAGCCGACTATCGGCTGGAAAGGCAGGTCTCAACGCAGGCAGGGGCGAGGTTCTGAAACCCTACGCCACGACTGGCGGCGGCGACCTCTTGGTCGCGCTCGCAACAACATCAGGCTATTTGCTTGTGATTGATCTCAAGGAAGTGCCGACCCAAACCAAGGGAAAGGGGGTCAAACTGATTTCGATTCCCGCCAAGGTCTGGTCCGAAGGCGAACGCATGCTTGCACCGGTCATTTTGCCTCGCAAGGGGAAGCTGCTTGTGCATACGGAGAAAAGCTACACAAGATTGCGAGATGATGGACTCTTGCGACACCTCGGAGACCGAGCGCGCCGAGGGGTGAAGGTGAGTAAAAACTACCAAAAGATCCATCGCCTCGAAGTGGAATGAAGGATGGCGGACGGGTAGCCTTCTGCTGTTTGCCCAAACCACCCTCGGGTCGGCCACGAAGCGAGCAGCCTAATCAATGACTTCCCGTTCTCGAATGCTCTCTATCAGGAGTCGATGCAGCCCCTCAACAGTGTCCTTGTAGTCGGACTCCGCGGCAAGATTGATGGTCTCATCTCGGTCCTCGCGATGGTCGAAGAGCATTCGCGCGGAGACGTCACCTTGCTCGCTGAACCACTCGGTAAGCGCGAACTCGGGGGTCTTGATCGCTTCTGCGTTTAGCCAGCGCGTGTACACGGCAGGCTTGCCAAGTGCTTGCGGGTTGGAGAAGAGCTCCGCGAAGCTTTGGCCGTGCAACTTATCCGAAGTGTCCAGACCCAGAATATCCATCAAGGTTGGATAGATATCGACAAATTCCACCAGCGCTTCGGTGTGGCCCGTGCCGCGGCCAGGCACTTTCATGATCAATAACGAACGCGTGGCGACATCAAAAGTTGAGTGTTTTGCCCAAAGCCCATGTTCGCCAAGACTCCAACCGTGATCACCCAAGAGCAGGACAATCGTATTCTCGGAAAGCCCATTTTCTTCAAGTGTGCGCAGGATGCGGCCGATAAGCGCGTCGATATAGGAAACACTCGCGTAGTACCCATGAATCAGGGTGTGCGCCAAGGCATTCGGCAGTGGTTCGGGTGACGGTGGAATCCCATCGTAGTAGCGCAGTTCTCCCCAATCGTGCCAAGCTTCTCGAGGCGCGTTCAGCGGCAATCGGTTCACCGAAGGAAGCTCTAAGTCCTCGGCGCGATAAAGGTTCCAGTACTTATTCGGAGCATTGAACGGCAAGTGAGGTTTGAGCAGACCTATTGCAAGAAAGAAGGGATCTCGCGCGTCACGCATTTGCTTGATATCGCGCACGGCCTGCTCAGTAATCCGACCACTGAAGTATGCATGGTCAACGACATCCGCCGCTTCAAAGGGTGGGCCCAACCCACCTCGTTCGATGGCCTGAAGATTCTCTGGGAGCAGATAGTCACGGTGTCCGAGGCGTTGACCTTCTCGCGCATTGGATTCGGGGACCCAGGGGAGGCGACTCCAAAGGCTCGCGAAATCTTCCGTCACATGAGCCACTTTCCCAAGGCTCAGTACTCGATACCCCCGATCTTTCAGGGCTCCAAACAAGGGTAGCGCCGTTGGAGTATCCACATCCATTCGTGCTTGATACCCAACAAACCGTGTTCGGGTGGGGCGCAATCCCGTGAGCAGACTTCCACGAGAGGCACCACAGACAGGGACGTTGGCGTAGGCGTTGTGAAACACCAAGCCCTCCTTGGCGAGTCGCTCCATGTTCGGCGCATGTACCTGCGCCCGACCGTAAGATGGAAGTTCAGGGCGCAAATCGTCAACAATCAAGAACAGCACATTGAATGTCGGCACGGCGTTCAGTATCGATGGCAAGGTTAAGAACAGCGTCAATAGCACACTTATCGTGCCCTGCCTGCACTTGCGCACTTGTCCCGAGATCACCTTCTTCGAAAAATCCATCGCGATACCCTCGGCATCTTCAACTTGAGCGCCATAGAGCGCAAGCCACTGCTACACTCTACCCATGCCGAACATCCCAACCAACGAGTTTCGACAAGGGCTACGCGTCTTGCTCGACGGCGACCCCTGTGTCATCACCGAGTCAGAGTTCGTCAAACCGGGGAAGGGACAAGCCTTCACACGCGTACGCCTCAAGAATCTCATTACCTCGCGCCAGTGGGAGCGAACTTTCAAGTCTGGCGAGAGCATTCCCTCAGCAGACGTTCTCGAAGTCGAAATGCAGTATCTCTACTTCGATGGTGAAATCTATCACTTCATGCTCAGTGACGGCTCCTATGAGCAGATGGAAGTTGACGAGAAGACCTTGGGTGACGCCCGTCAATGGATTCAGGAGGAAGACACCTGCCAGGTGGTCTTGTGGAACGGGCGACCCATTTCTATTACCCCGCCAACCTTCGTGCAGCTTAAGGTTGCTCAGACCGACCCAGGTGTGCGTGGTGATACGGCCACCGGCGGCAGCAAGGTCGCGGTCATGTCAACCGGTGCGAGCATACGAGTACCCCTGTTCATCGAAGAAGGCGAAGTGCTTCGAGTCGACACGCGCACTGGTGAGTACGTCGGTCGGGCAAAGGGGTGAGCCAATGGCGGCCCGGATGCGATGCGCAAGCGCTCGAAGCGCGCGCGCAGATGCTGAAGAGCGCACGCGGATTCTTTGATTCGCGCGGTTTTCTTGAGGTACAGACGCCAAGTTTGTCTAAGAATACGGCAAGCGACCCTTTCTTGAGTTCGTACGAGGTGTCAGGTGCGAGTGGGCCTCGCTACCTTCAAACTTCTCCAGAATTTCACATGAAGCGCCTCCTCGTCTCTTTCCCGAGACCCATCTACCAGATCTGTCCAGCCTTTCGGCGCGGTGAAGCCGGACGCTTGCATAACCCAGAATTCACCATCATCGAGTGGTATGCGCCCGGCACAAGCGCTACCGACATGGCTAATCTGACCTGTGAACTCATTGACGAACTTCATGAGCCCGGCGAGGTTCGACGCACTTCGTTCAATCAACTCATTTGGGACACACAGGGTCTCGATATTGCCAAATGCGATCAAAAAACACTGATCAGAGCAGCGCGTGGCATCGCGGCGCATGCCGATGAACACAATGCCCTCGACTGCCTCTACGAGCGAGCGCTATCAAGCCTTGCTGGCAGAGCGCTCGTTCATGGATTCCCCGCATCCCTCGCCTCGCTCGCCGCCTTCAGGGAGGACGGCTCTGCGGACCGATTCGAGGTCATCATCAACGGCATGGAAATCGCCAACGGATGCCAAGAACTACTCGATGCCGACGAGCTCAGAAGACGCACGGTTCACGAT
>CAZNYE010000453.1:0-2394 GCA_964577185.1 uncultured Pseudomonadales bacterium
ACTCCAAAGGTCAACCGCTCCCCCATCGACTGAAAGAATCACGTCACCCGGCTCGAGTCCAACCTCCTCTGCGGGCGTGTCCTCGAGCACTTCCGTGACGAGCGCTCCTCTCGGACGATCCAGGCCAAGACTCCTTGCAACCTCAAAGGATGGCCCCGCATCGAGTCTCACGCCGAGGAATCCGCGTGACACCCTGCCGTCTTCCTTGAGCATTTCGACCACCTCCATGGCCGCATCGATTGGAATCGACAAGGCAATCCCCTGAAACCCTCCCGAACGTGAGAATATTTGCGAATTGATTCCGATGACGCGGCCATCGAGGTCATACAGCGGGCCCCCTGAATTGCCCGGGTTGATGGCCGCATCGGATTGAATAAAGGGCACGTAGGAACTTCCGGCACCCACAGAACTCCGTCCAAGCGCACTGACAATCCCGGCTGTCACACTATATTCAAAGTTGAAGGGCGAGCCTATGGCGAACACCCACTGCCCCACGCGCAAATCGTCTGAATTGCCTAGTTTTGCCGCTGGCAGGCCCTTGGCATCGACTTTGAGCAGGGCGACATCCGTACGCGCATCCGCTCCGATGAGCTCCGCCTTGAACTCACGCCGATCATGCAGCCGGACAGTGATATCCCCACCAGAAGCGACCACATGGTTATTGGTCAACACATAGCCGTCCGCGGAGACGATGAAGCCCGAGCCCTGCCCCTGCCGCAAGGGAGGTGGCTCTTGAGGGAATGGGAATGGGATTATTCGTGGGTCGAGCCACTCTTCCGGAATCGCCCTTCGCAGGCTCTCCATCATGCCCTGGCCTTCGCTTACCACGGTGATATGCACCACTGAACTCACGTTCTCCTCAACAAGGTCCGCGAAGTCTGGAAGTTCTGCGAAGGCTAGGGAGGATTTCAAGGAAACCCACATCAGCGCTAACAAGGTGAGTCTGAATAGGGCCGCTGTGCGAAGTGTCTGCAAAGGTCGAATGTTGGTCACTAGGAATCTCTCTTCATCATCGGTCAATTGTACGCAGCCTGATCGGGCGACTGTCGAATTTCCCTTGCAGAGACTCCTATGCGCGTCCATCCACGGGAACAGCGGCGCCGTGCATGGCTTCGGCCGCCGGCGAGGCGAGAAACTCCATCACGTCAGCGATGCGCTCGGGAGGCACCCAACGAGCATAATCCGCATCCGGCATATCGGCTCGATTGCGGGGCGTGTCTATGATGCTGGGCAATATGCAGTTCACATTGATGCCTTCCTCTTTGAGTTCGTCGGCGAGACTCTCGGTAAGACGCATCACGGCGCTCTTGGAGGCTGCGTAGGCACCCATGAGCGCACTCCCACGAAGCGCCGCGCGCGCGCCCATGTTGACAATCTTCCCCTCTTTCTGCTCGCGCATCACGGGCACCACAGCCTCAAGCATGTGCAGCATGGTCCAGAGGTTGACATCAAACATGAATTGCCAGGTCTCACGCCTTGTCGAGTACACAGGCTCACCCATCTCAAAGCCACCCGCGACGTTGAGCAGCACATCAACGCGCCCCAACCGCTCGAGGATTTTGCCCACTTCCGTCTTGCAAGCATCGCGGTCGCGCAAATCGCAAGTTCCGATATATTCTGCCGATTGCTCGAATTCCACTTGGTCGAGCAGCGCCAAGGCATCGCCCCTGGCGCGAAAACGCTCGGCCACAACGCGTCCCAAGGCACCCGATGCGCCGGTGATAAGCACAGTTCTGGTGGTCATGTCTCCACTCCTCCTCTTTTGGCGCACTCGCGAATGGCTCGCGTAGAATGCCCTGATGCAGCTAGAAGGGCAGAATCTTACCGTTTATTCGGTCTCAGAGGTCAATGCCCTCGCCCGCAACCTGCTGGAAGACTCCTTTCCCAACGTTTGGTTGCAAGGCGAAGTCTCCGGTTTCAAACCCTATCGCTCCGGTCATTGGTACTTCTCTCTCAAGGACGACGAGGCGGAGATACGCTGTGTCATGTTCCGAGGCGATAATCTGAGCGTCCGCTTCGAACCCACTGATGGCGCGCAAGTCAGGCTTCGCTGCCGCATTAGTCTCTATGAAGAACGAGGAAGCTATCAAGCCATCGCCCGTGAGATGCAGCTTGCGGGCACAGGTGAACTGCTCGCCGCCTTAGAGGCACTGCGAAACAAACTCGCCTCGGAGGGACTGCTTGCCGAAGAGAAAAAACAACCGCTTCCAGAGTTCCCGCGCCATCTGGCAATCATCACCTCGCCATCGGGGGCAGCGCTCCGCGACATCCTGAAGACGCTACGCACACGCCGAGCGCTTTCTCAATGCACCTTGCTTCCTGTATCCGTGCAGGGCGTCAACGCCGCCCCGGAGATCGTCCGCGCCTTCAGGCGATTGGCCAATTGGCCTGCAC
>CAZNYE010000454.1:0-2554 GCA_964577185.1 uncultured Pseudomonadales bacterium
CCGCTTGAATGTTGGGTTGCCATACGCCCGGCGCACGGCGGCAAATTTCGAGGGTGGGTCTTGGTACTTGCGAGGAAGCTATAGCTTCTAAGGGTCGATATGCGTAGAGTAGCGGGTTTGACTTACCGCTGACCGGCACGCCATTCGTGGAATACCTATACGAATTTTTATTGTTCGCCGCCAAAGCCCTGGTGGTCGTCGTCGCTATTCTCGCCGTCATAGCCCACGCGGTTTCCCTTCGCATGCATCGCGGCTATCCGCGCCGAAAGGGGCATCTCGAAGTCACCCCTCTGAATGCTGAGTACGATGATCTGGAGAACACGCTGCGCATGGCCTCGGGTGCCGCGAGCAAGGGGCTTCGGCAGGCAAAGAAGCAACGCAAGCGCGACGAAAAGCAGCGGCAAAAGGAACAAAAGGAAAAAAATGCCTCCGGCGAAGAGCGTAGGCGCATATACGTTGTGGATTTTCACGGCGATATAGCCGCGACGCGCGTTGAACGTCTGCGCCGAGAAGTCACTGCGATGCTGACATTCCTGACGGAAGAAGACGAGGTTGTCGTTCGCCTTGAAAGCGCTGGCGGAACTGTGCATGGCTACGGACTCGCGGCTTCTCAATTGAAGCGTATTCGCGACGCTGGCTCCAAACTGGTTGTGGCCGTTGACAAGGTCGCGGCGAGTGGCGGCTACCTCGTGGCTGCGGTGGCTTCACTGCTGATTTCGGCGCCCTTTGCGGTGCTTGGATCGATCGGTGTGGTGATGCAGCTCCCCAACCTCAATAAGGTGCTTAAGAAACACAATGTGGACTATGAGTTGCTCACCGCCGGCAAGTACAAGAGGACACTCACTGTGTTTGGTGAAAACAAGCCTGAACATCGCGAGAAGGTGCAGCAGGAACTTGATGAGATCCACGAACTCTTTGGCGACTTTCTGCGCGAGAGCCGCCCGCAAATCACATTTGAACAGGTTGCCACGGGTGAGACTTGGTTCGGAACCAAGGCGCTTGATCTCAATTTGGTCGATGAGATCCTTACCAGTGACGAGTATCTTCTGCGGGCGCGGGGTGAAGCGGATATTTTCGAATTGCACTGGGTGGATGATCGTAATCCCTTTGCGCGATTCATGGCGCAATTGGGTGAGGCAACGACTGAAATGCTGGAGAGATTTCGCGCTGCCTGAAGCTTCATAGCCAAGACGTTTCAAAGAAGAAAGGGTCAGACCATGACGCAGTTCAATGCCTTTCAAGTGAGCAAGGATGACGAAGGGAAGTTCCATCGCGCCATCGTGCAATTGGACACAGAAACACTGCCAGAACACCCCGTGCTGATCGATGTGCGCTTCTCGTCCTTGAACTTTAAGGATGCCATGTCCGCGACGGGAACCCCCGGGGTTACTCGTGTGTTTCCGCATGTACCAGGCATAGATGCGGCGGGCGTGGTGCGTGAGTCGAGCGATCCATCGATCTCGGTCGGTGAACAGGTGCTGGTGCATGGCTTTGACCTGGGTATGAATACCTGGGGAGGGTTTGGTGCCAGAATTCGAGTGCCCGCAGAATGGGTCGTCCCGCTGCCCGACGGACTCACGCTTGAAGAATCCATGATTCTAGGCACCGCGGGATTCACGGCAGGGCTCTGCGTGGACAAGCTCGAGGCATTTGGGATGTCCCCGACTTGCGGGCCCGTGGTGGTTACGGGCGCGACAGGTGGCGTGGGATCGGTCGGCGTGAGCTTGCTCGCCAAATTGGGCTATGAGGTCGTGGCGGTGAGCGGCAAGGCAGACAGGGCGAGTTGGTTGAAGTCTCTGGGGGCCGCTCGCATTATGAGCCGAGAAGAAGCGCTAGAGGGCAAGGAACGAGCGCTTGGCAAGCCCACCTGGGCGGGAGTTCTCGATACAGTTGGGGGAAATCTACTCTGGAACCTATTGAAGTCGCTCAAATATGGCATGAGCCTCGCTGCATGCGGTCTGGTTGCGGGTGCTTCGATTCCGGCCACCGTGTTTCCTTTTCTCCTTCGCCATGTAAACCTCTTGGGCATAGATTCCGTGCAGCTTCCGCTGGCCGAAAAGCGCAGAATCTGGGATAGGCTCGCAGGCGAATGGAAGCTTGAGCCACTTCAATCGCTCAAACGGCCACTGCGCCTTGAGACAGTTTCCGCGGCCTTGGATGACATCCTTGCCGGGCAAATGGTTGGCAGGGGCGTGCTCAGTCATGACCCCATATAAGGCCTAGACGCCGAGAATTTACCCCGGCGAGCAAGTCGGCCACTGCTTACTCCTCTTTTTCCTTATCCTGGTCGTCGCCTAGGAAAGGAATCATGCGTGCGAGGCGCCGAAACCAAGGGGCGTCCTGGCGCTCGGCTAAGCCTTCAGGACTCGAACGCGCGGACCTGGGTTCGACCGGTTCGATGCCTTCCGGCTGTCGAATACTGATCGGAGGCGGCGGTTCAGGTCGGTCGAGGACACCAAAGGTCAAAATATTGATCCAGGACCTGTCTCTGTTGCGCACCACCTCTTCAAGAAGAAAATTGCCCTGCTCGTCAAAACCAGAATGGTCCGGATAG
>CAZNYE010000455.1:0-2792 GCA_964577185.1 uncultured Pseudomonadales bacterium
GCTGTGTACACCCTGGCGCACGGCAGCCACCCTCTCGAGGCCCATACCAGTGTCCACTCCGGGTCGTTTCAAGCGCGTCAGCGACCCGTCCGGAGAGCGATCAAACTCTGGAAACACGAGATTCCATATTTCCACGTAACGGTCACCGTCCTCCTCTTGGGAGCCTGGTGGCCCACCAGCAAGCGCCGGCCCGTGATCATAAAATATCTCCGAACAGGGTCCGCAGGGGCCCACGTCACCCATTGTCCAGAAGTTGTCGGGATGATCTATGATCCGATCCTTCCGCACACCGATCAGGTCAGTCCAGAGGCGCCGAGATTCCTCATCTTCAGGATGCACCGTGATCCACAAAGCCTCGGAGGGCAGCAGGAGATGCTCGGTGACGAATTCCCAAGCCCAGCGAATGGCGTCCTCCTTGAAATAGTCTCCGAAACTGAAATTTCCAAGCATCTCGAAGAAAGTGTGATGGCGAAGGGTGTAGCCGACGTTTTCGAGGTCGTTGTGCTTGCCGCCGGCACGCACGCACCGCTGGGCACTCGTCGCGCGCGTGTAACCCGGCCGCGAAGCACCTATCAGCGCTTCCTTGAATTGAACCATTCCCGAATTGGTGAAGGTCAATGAGGGGTCATTCCCCGGCACCAAGCTACTAGACGGCACGCGCCTATGCCCATGGGATTCAAAAAAGGACAGGAACGCCGAACGTATCTCGGCGGAAGACATTGGCGCGCCACTCATTGGCTGTATCGCTCCCCTGGCAAACGCATATTCAGCGCCCGAGGACAGAAAAGATGATGTCCATTGGAAATCCTCGGCCTGCAAGGAATCGCGCCTGGCGGTCGAACTCACGTCCATCCACAGGATCTCCTTCTCCGAAGCGCTTGATTTTGGCTGCATCGCCTATGTCGCGCCATTCGAATCTAGCCATGGCTTCGCTCGCGATTTCACGCTCCACGCCTCGCCGCTGGAGTTCAGCGCTCACCAAGAGGGGGCCCTGTCCGCGCGACACTCGAGTTCGCACCAAGGAATCCGCGAACCGCCGATCCGAAATGAGCCCTTCAGATAAAAACCTCTCCATGACCTTCTCCACTTGTGCCGGTGTCACGCCCTTGCGCGCAAGGCGACGAGAAGCTTCACAAACCGAGTATTCTCGCCGCGCCAGCCAGCTCAATAACCAAACTTCAGCCTTCTCATCCGCATTCTTGCTGGAATTCCTCGTTCCCGGCACTAGACTTCTGAACCTGCTTCTTCTTGGATTCGAGGTTGCGAAGAAACCGTAGCTGTGTCCGGAAGGAGCCGTTTGCGCACGGCGGTTTCGAGTTCCGCAAGTAGTTCTGGTTGTTCAAGCAGGTAGTTTGCGGCATTCATTTTTCCTTGGCCTATCTTATCCCGCTTGTAGCTAAACCATGCTCCCGAACGCTCAACAATGCCTTCACGCACCCCAAGATCAATCACCTCACCGACGCGGAAAATTCCCTTTCCGTAGAGAATTTGAAACTCTGCTTGCCTAAAAGGCGGTGCCACCTTGTTCTTCACCACTTTGACGCGAGTCTCATTGCCGAGAACCTCATCTCCCTGCTTAATCATGCTGGTACGACGTATGTCAAGGCGCACAGAGGCATAGAATTTGAGTGCATTGCCGCCGGTGGTGGTCTCGGGCGAGCCATACATGACGCCAATCTTCATGCGAATCTGGTTGATGAAGATGACGAGCGTGTTCGAGTTCTTAATGTTGGCGGTCATCTTGCGTAGCGCCTGGCTCATCAATCTGGCCTGAAGCCCAACATGCGCATCACCCATTTCACCTTCTATCTCCGCCTTGGGGGTGAGCGCGGCCACCGAGTCGATCACGACGACATCCACGGCCCCGGAACGCACAATCATGTCGCAGATTTCAAGTGCTTGTTCACCAGTGTCTGGCTGAGAAATCAACAGATCGTCGGTGTTCACGCCGATGGCGTTCGCATAGGTGGGATCAAGCGCATGTTCCGCATCAATGAACGCACAAGTGCCACCCGCAAGCTGCGCTTGGGAAACCACCTCAAGGGTCAGTGTGGTCTTCCCTGAAGCCTCAGGGCCGTAGATTTCCACTATGCGACCGCGCGGCAGTCCCCCCACGCCCAGTGCCACGTCGAGCCCAAGTGAGCCCGTGGAAATGGCCGGAACGGACGCATGTTGGCGGTCACCAAGACGCATCATGCAACCCTTGCCGAACTGACGTTCGATCTGATCGAGCGCCGACCGCAATGCCTGGCCCTTGGAATCTTGTGCGACTTGCTTGTTGGTCAAAGATCTGCTCCGAAGTTTCCGCGTTACACACTCTAGGTTCTATCGCCCAAGTCCGCAAGGCACTCGCTACAATTTCAGCATTTATACATGGACTCTGTAGGAAATTTCATGCAACAACTGTTGTTGTCGCTGGTTTGCCTCGCGCTTCTCACCACGGCGGCCGGTCAAGCCGAAGAGTCTTCGCATTTGCACCAAGCGCGAGAAAGAATCCGCGCACTTCACTTCGAACTTGGTATTCCAGAGGACTACGAGCAGCAAACCGGACTTCCCGTTCAATTGCCGCCACGAGCACTCAAGAATATTGGCAAGGATATGTATGGAAGGCCACAAAGGCTCTCGGTAGAGGCTGCCGAGGCGTGGGAAGCCATGCGGTCGGCAGCCGAAAGGGACGGCGTGAGCCTCTCGCTGGTCTCCGCCTTCCGACCACCTGATTACCAGGCCAACCTGTTGCGGCGAAAATTGCGCGCCGGAGATTCTATTGAGCAGGCCTTGAGAGCCCTGGCCGC
>CAZNYE010000456.1:0-5582 GCA_964577185.1 uncultured Pseudomonadales bacterium
GCACGTACAGTGGACTGGTAGTGGCGGAAAAATTGAAGCTCCCCGACTTGAAGCCCTCCTTGTAGGCGGCAAACAGCAACACCGTATCGCTCGCATGCCAGCTCAATGAAATCTCTGGTGAGAAGTTGTCTTCATCAAGTGTGTCGGTGGGCACCGGCAGGGGACCCGCAAGCTTCACGGGTGGTGGAAACCGCGGGTGCAGGAAGGCGCCATCGTTGAGATTGCGGCCGGAGAATTCCTTTGTTTCTTCCGTGTACCGCGCGCCAACCGATAGGGTGAAGGACTCCGAAAGATCTATGTCGCTTTGCGCGAATATCGACCAGGAATCGCCTTCTATGCTTTGTATGGTGTCCGGCCACAGGCTTCCGCGCACCGACACGCTGGCCAGCTGATCGATGGATCTATCGTCGTAGAAGGCACCGAGCAGCAGGGTGAAGGTGTTGAAGGCACCGCTTAAGCGCAATTCCTGTGACAGGTTGCCGATCTCGTTCTGCTGCCCAAGAAGAAAGACCGCCGCTCCGGGAAGCGGATTGCCGCTCGACACGGCCTCGATGTCGGACCAGCCGGTGAGGCTTGCGAGTGACCAGATGTCATTGAGGTCATAGTTCATCTCCAGTGTCAGCCAGTCTGCCTCAAGGTCAGAGTTGGGGGAATCGTCAAAGACAGGAGATATGTCACTGAGTTTTGTACCGGGCGCTATGAACGGGTTTCTGCTGAAAAAGCTCGGCCCGACCTGCTG
The DNA here is from genome assembly GCA_964577185.1 of uncultured Pseudomonadales bacterium. Lineage (GTDB taxonomy): Bacteria > Pseudomonadota > Gammaproteobacteria > Pseudomonadales > Azotimanducaceae > Azotimanducus. The sequence goes on from CAZNYE010000456.1 coordinate 740, forward strand.
CACCGAAATCTGGTCGCTGAGCTTGCAGTCACTGGTGGGATTGCGTGCCTGATTCACCGGCGTGCAGGCAAACGCCTGCGTGTTGTGAAAGTCGTCGCCATCACGCTCGTAGATGTTCATCTTGAAGGTGGCATCGAAGTTGTACGATTCGTACTGGAGGGTCGCCCGAACATTGGCTTCATTATAGGAGGGCGTGTCGTCGTCGCTGTTGCCGGGCCAGGCGTTCTCGACGTATCCGCTCGAATCGGTGAAGTGCGCCGCTAGGCGTCCGCCCCAGGTATCGCTAAGGGGGCCGGAAATAATCGCATCTACGTAGGGGCGGCTGTTGGTGAATTCGTACCCCGCCTGAAAGCGTGAATAGAACTCCGGTGTGGGATTGGCCGTGCGCAGCGCGACAATGCCACCGGGACTGTTCTTGCCGAAGAACAGAGCCTGTGGGCCTTTGAGCACCTCAACCTGTTCCAAGTCGAACTGACCGAGTCGCAGCGCATAGCCGTTGCTGCTTTGTACGCCGTCAACATTGACCGAGACCGCTTGGTCGATGGATGGCGCCACGCTGCTAGATTGCACACCGCGCAAATTGATCGTCTGATAACCCGCCGCGCCCGAGTCCATGTTGAGACCCGGAATCAGTTCGGTGAGGTCCGCAAGCTGGGTTGCCCGATACTGATCGATCATCGAGGCGTCAAGCGCGCTGACCACCACCGGCACGTCCTGAAGGCTCTCCTCGCGTTTTCGCGCGGTGACGATGATCTCTTCCAAGGCCGGCCCCTGCCACTCGGCAAGAGCGAATTCAAAAGGCACCAGACAGGCAACCAAGGCGCTGCCTAGCATGAGTTTGGCTGGATTGTATTTCATGTGATTTGTACCTCCTTCTTGTACCTCCTTCCCTCCAACGCATTCCCGAAGGCTTGAACGTGCAGTCGGGAGCTAAGACTCATGATGATAATTCAGGGAGCTTCGGCAGGAAAGGGCACCGACAAGAAAATCGTTATTGAATTTTTGTCCGAAATCATCAAAGGCAATGCGTGGTGGATTTATCCATATTGTCACTGCCTAACCCATGACCTGATCGTCAATGTTCAAGGTTGTCTTCATATGGAAAACCATAACTTTGATATGGTTATCTGTCAATTCTGTTGCCAGCTTTCTTTTGCCAACTTTCTGTTGCTCGCGCCTATCCTTGAATAGGCAGGCCGCTGTGACAGGCGTTGCAGGCGGAGCACGGAGAATGAGCGAAGCTAGTAGCGCCTATTCCCGAATAGGCAGGCCGCTGTGACAGGGCACCGGCACACGTGCGCCGAAGCATCCCATTCGGGCGCATGGCTGTTCCCGCGTGGATTCGCTTGCGACCGAGCTCGCCCGAATTCGTTAGTATGCTTCGCATGGGCGAACTCTATCTTCAATTCGAGTACGAACTGGCGGCGTTGCAGTTGACCTTGGCCATGCTCGGCATGGGCGCCACGCTCACCGCGGGTGACTTCGTCCGCCTCGCAAGGAATCCCGGAGAGGTCGTCAAGGGCACCGTCATTCAAGTCGTACTGCCCGCGCTCACGCTGCTTCTGTTCTCGCAGCTCGTGAACCTGGAGATAGGCCTCTTTGTCGGCCTAGCGATCGTGGTCGCCATTCCGGGCGGCACCATCTCCAACATCTTCACCTACCTGTCGCGCGGCAACGTGCCCTTGTCCATCACCATCACCGGTATCACCACGCTGCTGTGCCTGGCATCCACGCCCCTGATCATCGAACTCTTGGCGGGAGAACAGATGCAGGGTGGGTTTGAAATGCCGATTGCCCGCATCGTGATGGACATCTGCTTTTTTCTGCTGCTGCCGCTCGCGTGCGGCATCCTCATCAATCGCCACAGGCCGAACTTCTCGCCGCTGGTGACCAAGGTCGGGATCAGGGGTTCGGTGGTGGTGCTGGTGCTCATGCTCATCGGTGCAAGCTTCGCCGGGCGTATCGATCAGGATGTGCTCGGCGACTCCGGGCTTGTGCTGGTGGTCGCCTTCTTCTGCCTGCTGAATCTCCTGGGTGGACTCCTTCCACGTGGAATTGGCTTTGGTCGCGAGAGCCGAATCGCCCTCGAAATGGAAATCATGGTGCGCAACATCAATCTTGGTGTGATGATTGCGGCCACCCTCATCGCAAGGGGTGCGCCCTGGGCAGAGATGACCATCATGACGGTATTCGTCTACGGCGGTGTTCAGGTTGCCACCGCCGCGCTCCTGACGACCTGGCGACATTTTCGCGGGCGCGGGTAGCTCTTGGTCACATAGGGTTCAGAGAGCCGTTCAGCGACACCTCGCGGGCGCGCCTGTCACGTAACACAATCGACACAAACGGCGCTACACCACTGCGACACCTCGCGGGCGCGGGCGCTCCTGTCACCCTTTCCGTCGCGTTTTCAGGAGAGATCTCGGATTGAAGATCTCGTCCGACGACGAGGCGCACCAGTTATTTTCTTTTTGCCGAGAGTTTCCGATAAGTCAGATCGGAATGTCGAGAAAATTAAGAAAACCAGCTGGAAAACCAGCTGGATATTGGACAATATGGAATTTGTCGAAAAGTGGCTCCTTGGATACGGCATCGTAAAGAACAGTGTGGGCTTGCCTACGAGTCAGCGATTCCCTGTGCGGGAACGAACCGCGCAGTGTCGGGCGCCAGAGGGTCATCTCGTAGTTGGCATTGCGATTCGACTCTGCAATGCGCCCTCCGGGGCCAAGCAGAGAGACCCAGAATCCGAATGACAATCCGGCCACCACTTTATCAGGGGTGGCAAGCGAGCCAGCCGATCGCGCCAATTGTGTTTTCACTTGCTCGATACGCTGCCTCGCTCTGTCGTCCAGCCCTACTCGGACATTCTCGTACCAAGCCGAACCATAGCGAGAAGTAAGTTGGTGGTGCATGGCGTTGCGGAGCGTAATCTCCAACCCCTGCAACACCCCATAGAACGCGGAACTCAGGGCGACGTTCCATTTGTACAAGCGAATCGCCTGTTCCAGATCCGCGTTCGGAACCGTGCGCAGGTGAGTCTCCAGTTTTTGCGACCAAGCAATTCAGGCTTGCTTCGCAACCTGTGACCAGGTTCCGACACACCCTCTCGAGCGGCCTTCGCAGTTCGCTCCGCCTCGTGAAATTCCGGCGCGAGCTCCTTCAGTCGATTCACTCGTCCCTCTAGGTCATAACGGTTCGATAGCCTTGCGCGTTCATTGTGTGTTGGTTTCCTGACTCGCTTATCGCGACGAGTGCAGAGGGTCCGCGAGAACGCATAGAGCGTTTCACCTTGGTCACACTAGATTGACGCGCAAAGGCAAGTCTCTGACGCTAGGATTTGATTCGGTGAAGGTGTAGTCTAACAAGCAAAGGTGGTTGAACAAGACGCCGCGCTGCGCCAGGCATCTGGCCAGGCGTTCTACAACACCTCCAAGTTAACGCTCACCGACCTCAGGGCGCGAGCCAGCCAGCAGCAGTTGCGGGCAGATTTCGATCCGTCGCGCCGGATTTTGCTTTTCAATCTTTGTTGCTATACAGTCTACTGTTTTTTGCGGCCATCCACTTCCGGCCTCAATCATTTGCTACGACGAGGACAAGCACTATGAGTAACAGCGACTATTGGGACCCCGACAACCCCTGGGGGCAGGAGTTGATTGTCAATCGACTACTTGAAGAGGGTGTCGAGTACATATTTGCGCTGACTGGCGGACACATTCTGGCGGTGCTCAACGCCGCGCACGAGCAACGCTTCCAGGTCATCTCGGCCCGCAGCCAGGCTCGCGCCCTGCTTCCCGCGGTCGGCTATGCGCTGGCGACCGGCAAGGTGGGTGTCGCCGCGTTCGGTGCCGGCATGATCCCAATGGCCGTCAATGGTGCCTGCAATGCCGCTATGGGGCAGGTGCCGGTTGTGATCATCTCAGGCGCTGAACGGTCGGATGCCGAAGACCGCAAGATGGTGCAGGGCAGCGATATCCTACCCTTCGCACGCGCCTCCTATTGCAAATCCGCCTACCGCGTCAACAAATGGGCGCGCATTCCGGACATGATTTCAAGAACGTTCCAGGACGCCACCAACGGAACGCCGGGTTGCGCGTTTATCGAAATTCCCAAGGACATCATGGTGTCTCGGGGGAATCCAGCCGACTGTGAAATCTATCCCTTCACGAGAACCCGAGCGCGCTCGGCCGGCGACCCTGCGGACATCGCCCGCGCCGTCGAGCTGATCGCGGGCGCCAAGAAGCCGAGCGTGTACGTTGACCGTCAGGCGCACGCGGCGCAAGTCGCCGATGAAATCAAGCGCTTGGTCGAGCTGACCGGCATGCCGGTGGAAAAAGACACCGGCACCCTGGGTCCGCATCCTTGCAATGTCGGCACCGTCGGGCAATTCCCAATGGCTGTTGATTCGGATGTGGTGCTGCTGCTAGGCAGAATGGCGCAAAGCCTCAAGGGGTCGGCGACCGGATTGCCATACACGGGCAAGATCATCTCGGTGTACACCGAGCCCGAAGATATAGGGCGATGCAACGATGTGGAGGTGGCGATCGCGGGCGATTGCCAACTTGTGCTGCAGCAGATCATCGAGGGCCTCGAAGGTTTGGATTTGCCCGATCACTCAGCCTGGGTGCAAGAGCTCACCGAGCGCCGCGACCAAGGCTACGCCGGGCTTAAGCAAATGGCGGAGGGTCATAGCAACCAGGCACCCGTGCACCCCGCCGTGGTCGCCTGCGAATCTGTTCGCTGGTTCGTGGATCACAATCTGCATGTCGAGGCGAGTCGCGTTGAAGACGGCGGCGACTCGATGATCTGGTGGTGGAATGCGCTTGGCGGCGCGGGCATCGCGCAGCAC
>CAZNYE010000457.1:0-15536 GCA_964577185.1 uncultured Pseudomonadales bacterium
CGGACACAAACTTGTCGCCAGCCATTGTGCCGAGTTCCTCAAGCACCTGGCCTTTCACGCTCGCCGCTTCCATCACGAAATTTGCCCCCTGTGCCAGGCACTCGCGAACACAGGCCGACGTGTCAACGACCGGCACGGCAACAAGCACAATGTCACTGCTTGCCACTAAGTCATTGATCGAAGCACATTCACGATCTATCACGCCGAGTGCCAATGCCCGTCCGATCACATGGTCTTCGGCATCGAACCCGACCACTTCTTGAACGAGCCCAGCGTCTTTGGCCGCCAAAGCAAATGATCCGCCAATCATGCCAGTGCCGAGGACACCTAGGCGACGCGGTTCCGAATGCGTCCTAACCACCCTGGTTTGCCTTGCCATGCGAAGGTTAGCAGGCTCGAGAACAGCGCCTAGATCGCCGCGGCCGGATACGAGCCGAGAACACGCAAATTCACGACCTTGCCACCAATGCGCTCCAGTACCCTGGCGATATTCGGCTCATCCCTGTGGCCACTGAAATCGATAAAGAAAGCGTATGACCAGCTCCCGCCTTTGAGCGGACGTGTTTCAAGGCGGGTCAAGCTCACGCCAAATTCCTGAAAGGGCTCGAGGATTTGATACAGGGCACCTGGCTCGTTCTTTACAGTGACGAGGATGGATGTCTTGTCCTCTCCGCTGGTTCCGGCGATCGTCTTGCCAATCACCACGAATCGGGTTCTATTGTCCGGAAAATCCTCGATATTGCGCTCAAGGATTCTTAGCCCATAGATCTCCGCTGCGCGCAGGCCACCCACCGCAATCAACTCAGGCGATTCGGCGGCTAGCTTCGCAGCCTCGCTGTTGCTCGATACGGCGCGCCGGGGAAGCTCTGGAAAATGGACGTCAAGCCAGCGTCGAGCCTGGGCGAGGGATTGCTGATGTGAGACCACCTCAGTCGCCTTGCTTGGATCGGATTGACTCTGACACAAGAGCATCTGATGCACGGCAAGCTCCACTTCGCCGCAAATGCCGAGCGCGGAATCCATCAAGCAATCAAGTGTCTGGTTCACCATGCCCTCGGTGGTGTTCTCGACCGGCACTACCCCGTAGTGGACAGCATTGGATTCCACTTCGCGAAAGACTTGATCGATCGATGAGAAGGTCTGAATCTGCGCAAAGTGTCCAAAGTGTTTGACCGCGGCCTCTTCCGTGAAAGTCCCTGGTGGGCCGAGCGTGGCGACGGACAAGGGCAACTCTAGGTACAGGCAAGAAGAAATGATCTCGCGAAACAGGCGCGCCATGACCTCGGGTGGCATGTCGCCGCGGTTGGATTCACGTATGCGCCGCAAGATCTGCGCTTCGCGCTCGGGCCGATAGAACACCGGATGCTCGCCCTCGACAAGTTCGCGCGCTTTGATATGACTGACCTCAAGAGCACACTTGGCGCGCTCATTCAAGAGTTCCTGCAATGCGCGATCAATCTCATCAATGCGACGGCGCACAGACTCAAGCGCATCGCTCATGCTGCATTCCTCGCCGCAAACTCGTCGAGAAATTCGACGAGCACCGCAACTGATGCTTCGCTCACCGCGTTGTACAGGCTTGCCCTTGCGCCACCAACACTTCTGTGGCCCTCGAGCCCAAGCAGTCCGGATGCCCGCGAGGTATTCAGGAGTTCTTTGGTCAGTCCTTCATCCTCAAGCACAAAGGGAACGTTCATCCGAGACCGGAATCGCGGCGCCACATGATTGTGATAGAAGTTGCTCTGGTCCAAGAACCCATATAGTCGGCCAGCTTTGCGTCGATTGCGCTCGGCCATCACCTCTACGCCACCCTGCTCCTCAACCCAATCGAACACGAGACCAGCTATGTACCAAGCAAAGGCTGGCGGCGTATTGACCATGGATCGGCCTTCCTCGAGTGTGGCGTAATCGAGAATCGTGGGCGTGGGACGATCACCCCTGCCAAGCAGAGATTTGCGCACTATGGTCACGGCAATGCCCGAGGGTCCCAGGTTCTTTTGTGCGCCCGCGTAAATAACCCCATACTTGGACACATCAATGGGCCTCGAGAGAATGCAGGAAGAGGCATCCGCAACGAGCGGAACAGAGGAATCCGGATCTCCCTCAAACTCGAGGCCACCAATGGTCTCGTTCAAGGTCACATGCAGAAAAGCAGCATTGTCGGGCACCAGCCAAGAGGCGAGATCAGGAATCTCCCTGTAGCCCTGGTCCCGAGACGAGGCGACCACCACCGCCTCGCCATAGCGTCGCGCTTCTTTCGCGGCGCGCGAGGCCCAGTAGCCGGTATCCACATAGCAAGGCACTTCACCAGCTTCAGAATTGACCAAGTTCAGTACGACCGCTGCGAACTGTCCTGTCGCGCCGCCTTGTGGAAACAGCACAGCATAGTCATCTGGAATATCCATGAGCCTGCGAATCGTCGATTCACTGCGTTCTACGACTTCTGAAAACTCGGCGCTTCGGTGGCTGATTTCCATCACCGACGCGCCCGTGCCTTGATAGTCGAGCAATTCGCTACGGGCGCGCTCCAATACGGATTCCGGCAAGGCTGCCGGACCTCCGGAAAAATTATGACTGCGACTCATCGCTTTCCTGTCCTTCTTCGTCGGGCTCGTCTCCGACCTCACCGGAGGCTTCCTCCCCTGCTGCTTCAGCGCTCAGCGAAGAATCGCCGATGCGATCAATTTCCACAACTCGGGCATCGCCTTTCAGGTTCATGACCCTGACCCCTTGCGTAGCCCTAGACTGCACGGAAATCGCATCGACGCTAGTGCGAATCAATGTGCCCTCGTCACTGACCACCATCACCTCGTCAGCTTGTGAAACTTGAAGCGCACCAACCAGTCGCCCATTGCGCTCGTTCACCTTCATGCCAATCACGCCCTGACCGCCGCGACCCTTGACACTGAAGTCGTCGAGCGGCGAGCGCTTGCCATAGCCATGCTCAGTGACAGTCAGTATGGGATCCTCTGGATTTGGAACAATCAATGCAATGACTTTGCCGCCTTTCACCCTCATGCCTGTGACACCGGCCGCTGTCCTCCCCATAGCACGCACATCAGATTCCTTAAAGCGAACCGCCTTGCCTGTATCCGCAAACAGCATCACATCGGCAGAACCATCGGTGATCTCCGCTCCAATGAGGGTGTTACCCTCCTCAAGTTTGATGGCACGAATGCCACACTGCATAGGTCTGCGGAAGCTTGCGAGTGGTGTCTTCTTCACCTTGCCGCTTTCGGTGGCCATGAACACAAACTGCTCGGTATCGAAAGACTTGACAGGCAAAATCGCAGTGATCCGCTCGCCATCACTGAGTTGCAGGAGGTTGTTCAGATGTGTCCCGCGTGACATGGAAGTCCGGGAGAGTTTCGGGATGCGATGCACCTTCATCCAGTACACCTGGCCCGTATTGGTAAAGCAGAGCAAGGTGTCGTGGCTATTGGCGACCAGCATGTGTTCTATGAAGTCTTCCTCCAAGAGCGCTCCACCACGTCGGCCCATTCCACCCCGGCCCTGGGCTTGAAAGTCTATGATGGCCCTCGCCTTGGCGTACCCCACATGGGAAATGGTCACCACCAAGTCCTCAACGGGGATGAGGTCTTCATTGGTAAGATCAGCCTCGGCCGCGCTAATGCTGGTCTTCCGCTCATCGCCATATGCATCACGCACCTCTAGGAGTTCTTCGCGCAGGACATCAGTGAGCCTGACTTCAGAACCGAGTATCGCCTCCAATTCCGAAATTTCCTCCAGCACCTTCTCGTATGCGCCCATCAGATCCTTCACTTCCAAGGCGGTCAATCTGTGCAATCGCAATTCAAGAATAGACTGCGCCTGCTCCTCGGATAGCCGATAGAGGGCTTCTTCACTAGACTCGGCTTCCTGCAATCCAAGGTCTCGAGGCACACCTGCGGGACGACAAGCGTCTCCTCCGGCGCGACGAAGAAGCTCCGTCATTGAAGAATTCAGCGGCCATGCGCGCGCCATCAGGGCATCACGCGCTTCGTTCCGAGACTGGGAACGGCGAATCAGCTCCACCACCTCGTCAATGCTGGTGAGCGCGACAGCTTGTCCCTCAAGCATGTGCCCACGATTGCGCGCCGCGCGCAGAAGATAGGCGGTCCGGCGCGTGATCACGTCGCGCCGATGGCGCAAGAACGCGCTGAGCGCCTCCTTCAGGGAAAGTAATTTTGGTCGGCCATCGATCAGCGCAACGAAATTGATGGCGTAGACCAATTGAAACTGCGTCATGGCATAGAGGTTGTTGAGCACAGTCTTGGCGTTCACCGTGTCCTTGACTTCGATTACCACGCGCAAGCCGTCCTTATCGGACTCGTCGCGTATTTCCGTAATGCCCTCGATCTTCTTCTCTTTGACAAGCTCCGCAACTCGCTCGATCCATCTGGCCTTATTGACCTGGTAGGGGAACTCAGTGATGACAATTGGCCCACCGGATTGATCTTCCTCTGGTTGCTCGGTGTACCCTTCGTCCTCGAGAGGTTCATGGTCCAGGGCATCATCGGGGTCGTCGTGATCGAGGGTCTTGCCCCGCAAGTAGATGCGTCCACGGCCAGTCTTATAGGCTGAGACGATGCCACCACGTCCTCTGATGGTCCCGCCTGTCGGAAAATCAGGCCCGTGCACATGTTGCATCAACTCATCGATCCCGGTTTCAGGGTCTTCAATGAGCGCGAGGGATGCGTTGATGATCTCGGTGAGATTATGGGGAGGGATCTTGGTCGCCATGCCGACGGCGATGCCATCCGAACCATTGATGAGCAGATTCGGAATGCGCGTCGGCAATGCCTCTGGCATTTGCAGCGTGCCGTCGTAGTTGTCTACGAAGGGCACAGTCTCCATGTCGATGTCGGCGAGCAACTCGGACGCGATGCGCATCATGCGCACTTCCGTGTAGCGCATGGCCGCGGGAGGGTCGCCGTCCACAGAACCGAAATTCCCCTGCCCCTCGACCAACAAGTAGCGCATGGAAAAATCCTGCGCCATGCGCACCATGGTGTCATAGACAGCAGTCTCGCCGTGCGGGTGGTATTTTCCGATGACCTCACCCACAACCCGCGCCGACTTCACATAGGGTCGATTGTGAGTATTGCGCATCTCATGCATGGCATAGAGCACACGTCGATGCACGGGTTTGAGGCCGTCACGCACGTCCGGAAGCGCACGTCCCACGATCACGCTCATGGCGTAATCGAGGAAGGACTGCTTGAGTTCGTCCTCGAACTGTACGGGAAGAATTTCGCTGCCGATCAGGGACACTTTTGACCTTGTCGCGGTGAGAGCCTAGGGGCGCCGACCAAAACGAGTTATTTTAGCATTTTGAGCCTTCCAATCCGGCTGGGATGTGGACGCTCTTTTTGCTTCGCGTGTGGCTGATTTCGACCATGTGAGAAGCCATTGGGCAACGGCCGCGGCGCGAGCGCGCAGAGAGCAAGCATGGGAAAGCAATCCCCATCGATTGATTTGGGCCGCCTAGGTTCACTGCGGGTCGAACATGCCCGGCCCTTACAAGATGCATGATTCCGCATTCGTAGGGGCGGGAGGTTTTTGCAGGAGCAAAAATCCATGGACGTGCAGTGCGGCGATGTTGGTGGCGGCCAAGGAGGAATCCGCGGATCAGAATGGCGCGATTGTGGCGTGATTTCGTGAATTGCGCCACAATCGCGCCGCAAATTCGGGTGGTTGTCCCGGCTCGGGCAAACCCGAGGTGGCAGTGTCTCACCCAATCAGCCTGAACTCCTCGATATTCTTTGCTGCCTGCTTGTCAAACGTACAGACTTCGCTTGTTCCGCGACGCTTCGCTGCAGCAGCGATCATCTGGTCGGAAAATCCGCTGCCACCGATGCGAAGGCTATTAGCGCATCGGGCAACATCCTCTACAGCTTCGAACTCAAGCTCTGTCGAAGTGATGAGGTTCTCGAGCGCCTGCGCGATATCTTGCTGGGAGAACCCATATGCGCGATCCAATACCCAAGCAATCTCGACACTTACCTCACGGCATATAAATCCCTGATTGGTCGGTGAGAGACCCGCAAGAAGTTCACGAGCGGCTTGTGCCTGTATTTCATGGTCGTTTACCAGAAAACGCACGACCACATTTGTGTCGAGGGCTATCACCGACCGCTTGCTCCCATCGCGACCGCCTCGTTCATTGCCTCCAATGAGACCGCTGGGCCATCGTAAGGCATGGACCCAAACAGTCTCATAACCGGCTTTATCGGCAGTATTCGAACTTCGTTACCCTGCAAAATCACATAACGCAATCGGTCGCCAGGAGATACTCCAAGGGCTTCCCGAACGGGCTTGGGCAAGGTGGTTTGACACTTGGAAGTAAGAGATGACTCTACCATTTCAACTTTCCAAACTGCTTTCTTTCTTCCATGATGCATTACTTTTCGGAGATTAGCAAGGAAAACTCCTTACGCGCGACAGGCTGAAGAACGCAACGAACTGGTTGCGAGGATCCCAAGATGAAGCCGGATTGTAGAGACATTCACGCCTTCGGCAAATCGAAGGTAATCAAGGGTGATAGCGTAGAATCTTGGTTGCCGCAAAAGCGGCTCGACTGAATCTGGCGCCGAGAACTCTCTTACCCAAGTCGATTCAGGCGAGCGGCTGTCGCAAACTGTGATCAAACTCTTCGGCTCGACATGACATCGCAAGCGGACTTCATCCTTCACGCAGGCTGGCTCTTCAGCGCCGAGCCCGATGCCGAGGTCATTGAGGACGCCGCGCTTGCGGTGAAGGATCAACGTATAGCCGCTGTCGGCCCCCGCTCCGACCTAGAAGCCAACTGGCGATCGGACACCGTGATCAGTTTGCCAGAGCACCTATTACTGCCCGGGCTTGTGAACGCGCACACCCATGGCGCCATGGTGCTCATGCGCGGTATAGGCAGTGACCTTCCCCTGCGCCAGTGGCTCGAAGAACTCATCTTTCCCCTCGAAGCTAAATGGGTTACTAGCGAATATGTAGCTGACGGTACGCGGCTGGCGGTTGCGGAAATGATCCGTTCTGGCATCACCTGCTTCGCCGACCAATACTATTTCCCGGAAACTGTTGCCGAGACTGCCCGCAGCATGGGTATCCGCGCTCAAGTGGCTGTGCCTATCATCGAACAGCCGAACAATTGGTCCAAGAGCAGCGAAGAAGGCCTGCGGCGCACCACCGAACTTCACGACCAATGGCGCGGCGACGACTTCATCACCATCGCGCATGGACCGCATGCTCCCTATACGGTTGGCATCCCGACCTTCGAGAAAATTGCCGCCATTTCGGAGGAAATCCAGAGTCAAGTGCACATCCACCTGCACGAAACAGAGCAGGAGGTGACCGAATTCCGTCTAAGGCATGGCGCATCCCCCATTCGTCGACTGCTGGACATTGGATTGCTTTCGCCTCGGCTTCAGGCGGTTCACATGACGGCATTGGATGAACTCGACCTAGAAATCATCGCACGAAACAATGTGGGGGTCGTGCACTGCCCACAGTCGAACGCGCTCATTGCCAGCGGGCCCTCTCCCTTGGCGCGACTCAATGAAGCGGGCGTGCGCGTGGCCTTGGGTACGGACGGCGCGGTAACAAACAATTCTCTCGACCTGTTGCAGGAAATGCGCGCTGCGAATTTGCTTTCCAATGCCGCCACCGGCAACATCGGACGCCTAGGCGCCGCCGACTTTGTGCGCTTGGGCACATTGCAAGCTGCGTCGGTGCTGGGGCGCGACCAAGAAATTGGCTCGCTCACGGTTGGCAAGTGGGCGGATATGATCGCCATGGACACTCTGAGACCTGGTGCGCAGCCCGTCTATGACGTGCTTGCCAATGCGCTGCTGACAAATAGTGCATCCAGCGTGACGCATGTGTGGGTTGCAGGGCGCTCTTTGCTCCATGAAGGTGACTTCACAAGCTGTGATGAACGAGAAGTTATTCGACATGCCAAGCATTGGAGGGACAAGATTGCCGCTGGAGCTCAGGCATGAGCAACGTTCACAGCGAGGAGGTCGAGAAATTCAATGCATTAGCCGCGAGCTGGTGGGATCCGGCGGGCAAGTTCCGCGCTCTTCACGACATCAACCCCTTTCGCCTCGAGTACATCGCGGAGCGCGTGGAGATTGAGGGCAGCCGATGCCTCGACGTTGGCTGCGGCGGCGGCATCCTGAGCGAGGCCCTAGCGCATCGGGGGGCCGAGGTAACAGGCATAGACCTTGCCGAGAAGCCGCTCGCAATCGCGCGCACTCATGCGGAGTCTACGGGAGCAAGCGTCAACTATAGGTTGATCACTGCAGAAGACCTGCTTCCAGATGAGGCGGGTCGCTACGACATCGTTACCTGTCTTGAACTCCTAGAACACGTCCCGAATCCAGGACAATTGGTGAAAGCCTGCGCCGACCTTGCCGGGCCCGGTGGGCACTTGTTCTTTTCGACCATCAATCGGGACCCGCGCGCCTGGCTGCTCGCCATCGTCGGCGCCGAGTACGTGCTCAATATTCTTCCCAGGGGCACGCATGATTACAGCCGCCTGATCAAGCCATCTGAACTCGCAGGCTTCCTGCGTCGTGCAAGTCTTCAACTCGAAGACCTCTGCGGCATGCGCTACAACCCATTTACGCATCAGGCGAAGGCCTCCAGGGATTTGAGCACCAATTACATAGTCCACGCGCGAAAGCCTTTAGCAGGTCGTTAGCGCGTGGAATCGGAGCCGCTTCTGGCATCAAAGAAGGCACTCATCACATCTAGTTTCTCCTTCAGGTGATGCTCGATCACACGCGGCTCGGCACCTAGCTCCATGGTCTCGCCTCGCCCTAGTGAAAACCTCGGCCAATGTGCTAAGCCGTCGCCATTGGGGTCGCCATGTCGCGCGAAATTTCGCCAATAGGCGCTTAGCAGACGCGAAACCCTGCCGTCAGTCTCATCGATGTTCCATTCGGTGAGGTGCAGATTTCCGAATACGTAGGGGATTTCAGCGGCATGGAACGCGCCCAATGATTCGCCATATTCGGGTAGTTCCGGCACATGCACGAAATGATAGAGATACGCTGGCTGCCCAGCCTGGACCGCAAGCTCCGCCCAGGTGCGCATATCCCAGGCGAAAATCCGGTGAGAGAGAATGCGGTCGCGGGCCGCGCGTGGGCTTGCTTCGATCTGTTGCGCGTACGCGGCGATGATCGCTTCCGATTGCTCCCGCCACTCTACTTGAACACTCTCGATGAGCTCGCCGCGAGTGAGATCTGGCATCTCATTGAAGAGGGCGGTTTCTTCATCCTCATTTGCGCCCACAAGCACGGGTGTTCGGCTACCAAGGCCGCTGGCGTAGAGCTCGCGCATCTCGGCTGGAAACAGATTTCCATCCACGTACACCGGTGGATAGGGCGCGCTCCAATTCGCAGCCTCAAGGGCGCTCCATATGGCTTGCGCATCTAAGCCGCGCAATTCTTCTAGACTTCCCCCCGCAAGTACTGCGACCATGGACTTGCCCATCTTGTAGCCGGACGGGGCACCAGTGGGCGAGTCTTCCCCAAGGGTCGCGTGAGGGGCAAAGCACCCGGCCGATTCACCTATCGCCTTATGAAACAGGCCTCTCGCCGCGGGGGCCGCTTGCAGGTAGCAGACGCTGGCACTACCGGCAGACTCTCCGAAAATAGTGACATTTTTCGGGTCACCCCCAAAGGCTTCTATGTTGTCGCGCACCCATCGAAGCGCAGCGATCTGATCAAGCAATCCCTGGTTCCCATTCGCATCTTCCCCCTCGAGCCAAGGGTGCGCAAAGAATCCCAAGGGGCCGAGGCGATAGTTCAGACTGACCATCACAATGCCGTCCCTTGCGGCATCGGATCCTTCGTACCATTCGAGGTGCCCATGGCCCAAGACAAGCGCACCCCCGTGAAGCCAGACCATGACTGGCTGCTTCTCGCCTGGCTCGGCCGCCGTCCATACATTGAGATACAGACAGTCTTCGCTGCGAGGCACCGGGCCTCGGCTATAGAGCCCAGTGATGTAGGACTGCCAGCATGGCGTTCCAAACTCCAGCGCATCTCGCGGAGATTCCCATGGCGCATGCGGCACCGGGGCTCGCCATCGCAGGTCACCGACCGGAGGCGACGCAAATGGAATGCCCTTGAAAACACGGACATCAGAATCCTGATCGGAGTAGGCGCCCAGCACGGATCCGTTTTGAGTGTCCACCAGCAACTTTGAGTCCGCGCTGGCACTCTGCCAAATGACCAAGGCCGTGAAAGCGAGCAGCCGCGCCAGCCGGTATGAATTCTTGTTCTTTCTCTGAAGGTTATTCAAGGTCTAGTCCTGCCCGTCGATAAGTTCCTGCATCAAAAAGGTCGCAACGAGCGCATCGCGTCGCGCGAACTGTTGCAGGTTTGCGGCAGCGCTATGTCCACCCTCGGTGTTTTCGTAGTAGACGATCTCGTGCCCTGCATCAATCATTTTCGCCGCCATCTTGCGAGCATGCCCCGGGTGAACACGATCATCGCGGGTTGAAGTGGTCAAGAAAACGGCGGGATATTCCGCCTCGTCCTTCACATTCTGGTAAGGCGAATAGGCCGCCAACCAGGCGCGCTCTTCGGGCAGGTCCGGATTGCCGTACTCGCCCATCCAAGAAGCGCCAGCGAGCAACTTGTGATAGCGCAGCATATCGAGTAGCGGCACAGCACATACCACTGCTCCATATAGCTCTGGCCGTTGTGTAAACGCGACGCCCACCAGAAGTCCACCGTTCGAGCCTCCATAGATGCCGAGCTTTGAGGATTCGGTAACGCCAGTTGCGATCAGATCTTCCGCAACCGCCGCAAAGTCATCGTAGGTTTTCTGGCGATTCTCCTTGAGCGCTGCTTGGTGCCAGGCTGGTCCAAACTCACCGCCACCGCGAATATTGGCGATGACGTAGGCCCCGCCTGCCTGGAGCCAGGCCACGGGAAGTGGGCTGAGATAGGAGGGCGTCAGCGCGATCTCGAATCCCCCGTAACCATAGAGCAAGGTCGGAACAGGGCCTTCTGAATCTTCGCGCATGATTAGAAAGTAGGGAATCTTGGTGCCATCGGCTGAAGTGGCAAAGCCCTGCCCGGCAACCAAGGCCGAGACATCGAAGCGCATAGGCAATTGTGCGACCACTCTAGGATCACCTGCTCCGTTGATCGCGTACAGCGTGTCTGGAACCAAGAACTCCTCAAAATTCACCATGATGAGGTCGCTGTAGGCATTGGCGGACACGAGGCTGAGGCTGCCCGTTGCCGACAGAGGTACAGGCTCAGACGACCAATCGCCCTCGTCACGCCTGACCCGCAACAATTGCATGCGCACATTGTCGGTGAGGCTCACAAAGAGGCCCGACTTGCTGACGCTCACGCCGCGGATCGCCCTCGTTGCGGTTGGAGCAACGAGTGTTTGCACACCCGATAAATCCCCTTCCAAGAGATCTAAGAATGGCACGCCGACCAGCGCTCCGGCCGGATGCACCTTGCCTGCGACATCCCAGGGTGACCGTGTAAGAGCGATCATCTGGTCTTCGAACATGCCGCGCCAATCTATGTCCGCAGGCAATGGCAAGGCTTGCGGGGACGCTTCTTCCGCGGACACCAAATCACCGAGAAAAGCCACCTCTTCACGGAAGAAGGCAGGCGAGGCAACGGCGAAGACATGCGTTCCAGAGGGAGATCGAATCACGGCCGGCTGAATAAACGCATATGACTCCGGCACTTCGAACACCATCCGGCTTTCCGCCAAGGGTTCTCCGCGCTTCCACAGCCTCAATTCGGCGGCGTAACCGGAGTCAGTCATGCGAAAGCCCTCCGCAGCCTTGCCAATGAGCAGATGGTCCTCATCGATCCAATCTATGCCCTGCTTGGCTTCGCTACTCACGAATCCGTCGTCCACGAACTCCTTGGTGAGTGCATCGAACTCCCTGAGCACCACAGCGTCAGCTCCCCCGCGCGAGAGCATGACTATGCAGTGCCTGTGTTCCGGAGCAAGGCAGGCGCTGCCCTTGTAGACCCAGTTCTCCCCTTCTTGTTCGGAAAGCGCATCTATATCAAGCAGCGTTTCCCATTCGGGTTCGCCGGACAGATAGGATTCCAGCGAAGCCGTGCGCAGTATCCCGCGCACATGCTCCTGATCCTGCCAGAAATTTCGAACTCGATCTCCAGTTTGACCAGCGTAGGCAATTCGGTCAGTGGCAGCGTAGACTTCGAATGCAGCGTCCTTGATCTGCGTGAAGCGCTCGTCACCCTCAAGACGAGCACCTGCCACCTGATTTTGTGATTCGACCCAAGCAAGTGCTTGCTCACCAAGCACTTCTTCAAGCCACAAGTAGGGATCGCCGTCGCTAGAAGCTTGGGCGCTCATACTCATGAATACGACCCACAAAACACCAGCGAGCAACCACAATCTCCGGTATTCGAGAGCTGAATTGCCATGCATTGGCTCATTTCCAAGAAAAAGGCTGCAAGATACACCTAATCTTTGGTCAAGCGCGACTGACGCACACATGCCGAAGTCGTTTCAACCTCCACCGCCCAAACAACTCCCGCAAAGCCCCGATCATGTCAAATCGATGATCACATCATCGATTTGACATGATCGGGGCTTTGCGGGAACATGAACACATGTTGGCCCGTCACATCACACCAGCCGTGCTGAAGGCCGCCAGCGCCTATCCCGTGGTCACGCTCACGGGCGCGCGGCAGTCTGGTAAGACTACGCTCGTGCGCTCACTGTTCCCCGATCACACATATCTATCCCTAGAATCGCCAGACAACCGTGCGCAAGCCCTGACAGATCCGCGGGGCTTCTTGGCTCGCGGCCGTCAGCTCATACTCGACGAGATTCAGCGCGCCCCGGATCTCTTGTCCTACCTTCAAGAAATCGTTGACCAAGACAAGGTGAGCGGTCGCTTCATTCTTACCGGCTCTCATAACCTATTCTTGATGAAGGCAGTGTCGCAGACGCTTGCCGGACGCACGGCAGTGCTTGTCCTGCATCCCTTTTCCATCGCAGAGATACACGCCACGAAGGCCATCGACCCCGTTCAATTAGATCAAGTCGATGCCAGCGCATTCGAATCTCATCCGGCCAATCTCTGGGACTCGCTGGTCAAGGGCTTCTACCCATACATACACGACCGACAGGTTGACGCCTATGATTGGTATGGCGACTACTTCCGCACCTACGTGGAACGAGATTTGCGAGAAGTCACACAGGTCAGCAACTTGCCTAGATTCGAGAACTTTGTCCGACTCGCGGCGGCACACACCGGCCGCGAACTGAATCTATCTGCGCTCGCCAATGATCTGGGCATCACGCAACAGACGGCTCGGCGTTGGATGGACGCGCTTGAACTCGGATATATTACTTTCCCCCTGCCCCCGCACTTTGCGAATTTCCGCAAGCGCCTGCGCAATCGTCCGCGTCTGCATTTCCTCGACTCTGGTCTTGTTTGTTACCTGTTGGGTATTCGAGATGCTGCCACGCTTCAGCAGCATCCGCTGCGCGGCCATATATTTGAGTCTTTTGTGGTATCGGAATTGGTGAAGCACTTCTGCGCCACCCAGCGTGACGTGCCTCTGTATCACTGGCGCGACGCAACAGGCCACGAAATAGACGTGCTCATAGATTGCGGGCAGCGTCTACTTCCCGTCGAAGTGAAATCGGGCAGCACACTGGCTTCCGACGCATGCAACACGCTGCTTTGGTGGAGCCGCCTACCGGGCAACCCCAATCAAAGTGGAGTGCTCATTCACGGTGGAGACCGTTCCTTCGATTTGCAGGGGATTCGAGTATTGCCTTGGTTTCTTGGACAATAGTTTCCTGGACAATTGCGATTCAACTACTTGGCACCCTTGTCCCAAAAGTCTTTCAGTTTGCCGCGCCAGCCATTGGCCTCCGGTGAATGACTTCCTTCCTTGCCCTTGAGCGATTCTTCGAATTCGCGCAAGAGTTCGCGCTGATTGGAATTTAAATTCACCGGCGTTTCCACGCGAAGTCGGCAATAGAGGTCCCCAACCGCCCCGCCACGTACTGGTTTTATACCCTTGCCGCGCAGTTTGAAGGTCTTGCCTGATTGCGTTCCGGCCGGCACGTCGACGCGCGCGCGTCCTGTGAGCGTCGGCACTTCGATGCTCCCACCCAACGCCGCTTGCGCAAACCCTATGGGAACCTCGCACCAAAGGTGCTCGGCCTTGCGCTCAAAAATTGGATGTGGCTTGAGATCCACTTCGACGTAAAGATTGCCCGCCGGCCCGCCCGAACCGCTGTGTTCACCTTCCCCCGCGAGCCGAATCTGATCGCCAACATCGACGCCCGCCGGAATGTTGACGGACAGGGTCCGCTGCCGCTCCACCTGGCCGCGACCTCGGCACTCGGGACAGGGATCACGAATGATTGTGCCGCGCCCCCGGCATCGTCTGCAGGTCTGTTCCAGCGAAAAGAACCCCTGGGAAGTGCGCGTGACACCGGCACCGTTGCAGGTTCCGCAAGTGGCAGGGGATGTACCCTTGCGCGCACCCGACCCGGCGCACTCATCACAGGAAGCGCGCATCGGAACACGCAGTTTGATCTCATCACCCTTGACCGCCTGTTCGAGGGTGAGGCTTACCTTGTAACGTATGTCCCGACCTCGCGACGACCGTCCGCCTCTCCCCTGATTGAACACATCGCCAAAAATGTCGCCGAAGATGTCTCCAAAGCCGCGTGCGCCAAAGCCGCCCTGTCCTCCTCCACCACCAACAGCGGCATGCCCAAATTGATCATAGGCCGCCCGCTGCTCATCATTCGAGAGGACTTCATAGGCTTCCGAAGCTTCCTTGAAGCCGTCCGCAGCCTTTTCGTCATCCGGATTGCGATCCGGATGCAGCTTCATCGCGAGCCGACGATACGCCTTCTTGATGTCATCCTGGCTGGCATTGCGGGCAACGCCGAGTACATCGTAGTAGTCACGCTTGTCAGCCATCAGAGCCCCTGTTTAAGACTCTTTCTTTGGCTCTTCGTCGTCGCGAACCTCTTCGAACTCGGCATCCACGGCATCATCGGCCCCGGCGTTCGCGCTGTCGGAGCCCGCGTCCGTGCCCCCAGCTTCCCCAGCTTTCGTAGCATCCGAGGCTTGCGCCGCGTACAGCTTTTGCGCCACGACACCGGTGGCTTCGGACAGTGCCTGCACCTTGGCCTCTATATCCTCTTTTGAAGCCTCTGCCTTCAACGCCTCTTCAAGGTTCTTGGCCGCGTCTTCCACTGCCTGCTTCTCTTCAGCGGTCACAGTGTCAGGCGCATCTTCCAAGCTCTTGCGCGCGGCATGCACCATGGCATCGGCCTGATTGCGTATCTGCACCAACTCTTCGAACGCCTTGTCCTCTTCAGAATGCGCCTCGGCTTCGCGAACCATGCGCTCAATCTCTTCTTCCGAGAGGCCGCTCGATGCCTTGATGACGATAGACTGCTCCTTGTTTGTGGCCTTGTCCTTCGCCGAAACATTGAGAATGCCGTTGGCGTCGATATCAAAACTCACCTCGATCTGCGGCATT
>CAZNYE010000458.1:0-3423 GCA_964577185.1 uncultured Pseudomonadales bacterium
GACCTACGAACAGCTTTCACAGCTCTACTTTGAGCGCGATGAATTTCAGAAATGTGTTGATGCTGCGGACTCGGCGAGCGAGAAGGGCGATCTTCGTCGCGAAGGCGCCTTGCTCCTGGTCAAGGGAATGTGCCTGTTCAATCTTGATCAATTGACGCAGGCTCGCGTCGCCTTTGTGGATTCCCGACGCGTCTCACGTCGCCAAGACATGGATTCGGATGAGTTTACCGCAAGTCAATGGATAGCCTATATTGACAAGGAGAAGCAGCGCCGAGACACCTTGAGCGCGCGACAATAGTCGCCAGTAGTCGGAAGATCAGCTCCTGATTGGACCCGCCACGCAAGGTGCTTCCGCCTAAGTGTTCACGGGCATAGTAGAGGCCTTGTGCCCAATTCTCGCCCTAAGGGATATCCGGGGTGTTCGGCATCTTTCAATCGACGTTCCCGAAGACTATGGCTCCTCCATTCAATGTGGCGATTCGATTGCGGTGAACGGCGTATGCCTAACTCGCACCGCGGCGGAGCCAACCTCGCTGAGCGTTCAGGTAGTGCAGGAGACGCTTGAACACTCAAATCTAGGCCAGTTGAATGAAGGCGAAGAAGTAAATCTCGAACGTTCACTGAGATTTGGTGACCGAGTCGGTGGGCATTTGGTTTCTGGACACATATGGTGCTCAATTCCCTGCCTTGTCCTAGAGAAAGATGGGAACAATCAACTGGCTTGGTTTGCACTCGACGACGATTTCGCTCCCTTTGTGTTACACAGGGGATTCGTTGCGCTAGATGGTGTCAGTCTCACGGTGGCGAGAGTTGATCAGCAGCCACCTGATCCTAGATTTGCCGTAGCTTTGATTCCAGAAACGAGGCAGCGGACAAGGCTTGGAGATTTGAAGCCTGGGAGCCGGGTGAACCTTGAGGTGGATGGGCAGGTGCAAGCCATAGTCGAGACTGTCAACAGGGTTCTTGGAGAACAGGGATGCCCCCTTTCAAATGTTCCCCTCGGTGCAGGGTCGTGAGCCGTGGAGAGGTGACTCGCAAGGCACCGGTCATCGCCGTTGATGGGCCAAGTGGGGCTGGAAAGGGTGAAGTGAGTCAATTCCTTGCGCTTAAGCTTGGATGGAGGATCATGGATAGTGGCGCGCTCTACCGGATTCTCGCGTACAAGGCGCTGGAGAGAGATGTTGCAATGGATGACACCGAAAAGCTGTGTGGCCTTGCGGGAGATTTGGAGGTCAGCTTCGCCATCGCAAGCGATCGAGTGCAAGTGATATACGAGGGTACCGACCTAGGGGCGGACATTCGTCGTGAAGAGGTAGGCGTAGCGGCGTCACAGGTTGCGGTATGGCCAGAGGTGAGGCGTCGAGTGGTGCGTGCGCAACGTCGCCAGAGACGCATCCCGGGCTTGGTTGCTGA
Source organism: uncultured Pseudomonadales bacterium (assembly GCA_964577185.1). Taxonomy (GTDB): domain Bacteria; phylum Pseudomonadota; class Gammaproteobacteria; order Pseudomonadales; family Azotimanducaceae; genus Azotimanducus. The sequence goes on from CAZNYE010000458.1 coordinate 1,414, forward strand.
CGGTCGCGATATGGGAACTGAAGTGTTTCCCGACGCAGAGCTAAAGCTGTTTCTGGACGCGAGCGTTGAGGCAAGGGCACGCAGGCGATTTGAACAGTTGAAAGCAATGGGATTTAGTGTTAACTTGGATGCTCTTTTGCAGAGCATTTCGGAACGCGACAGACAAGATCGGACACGGACTCACTCGCCGCTGGTGCCCGCGCGGGATGCTATCGTGATAGACACCACCAGCATGTTGCGCGAGACTGTGAGGGAGCATGTTTCAGGGATTGTTCGGGAAGCCAATCTCCCGAATGTAAATGTCTAATAAATGTCCAACACACGTCCGACACCTGTCTAGCAAGTGTCTAGTCTTGGATTGAAGATCCGATTGAAACCGTGTCTTTGCAGAAATCCACTATGAATCACTACTTGTGAGGGTGATAGAGCCTATGCGAATGCATCGAAAGGAAATGATATGAGCGAAAGCTTTGCGGAGCTCTTTGAAGACAGTCAGCAGTCGGTCGAGATGTATCCGGGCTCCATTATTTCCGGAACCATTGTTGATATTGACAATGAAAACGTGATCGTTCACGCCGGCCTGAAATCCGAAGGGGTGATTCCCAAGCAGCAATTCCTTGATGAAGAAGGTCAATGCAATGTGAAGATTGGCGACCAGGTACGGGTTGCTCTACAAACGGTCGATGATGGATGGGGGACCACCCGACTTTCAAGAGAAAAAGCGCGCCGAGCAGAAACCTGGTCAGAAATAGAAGATGCTTTTCGCGAAGGCTCCGCGGTGAAGGGCAGCATCAATGGCAAGGTTCGGGGCGGTTTCACCGTGAGCATTTGCGATATACGTGCGTTCTTGCCGCAATCGCTCGTTGACACTTCGCATCTGCGGGACCCCATGGCGCTTGAAGGTCAACCGCTTGAGTTCAAGGTTATCAAGCTCGATATGGCGCGCAACAACGTGGTCGTGTCCAGGCGCGCCGTGCTTGAGGAAGAAAACAGCGTGGAGCGCCAAGCGCTCTTGGATTCCCTGCAAGAAGGCGTGGAAATGGATGGCTTGGTGAAGAACCTGACCGAGTACGGCGCCTTCGTCGATTTGGGTGGTGTCGATGGTCTGCTGCACATTACAGACATGGCATGGCGACGAATTCGTCACCCAGAAGAAGTGGTTTCTGTGGGCGAGCGAGTCAGGGTCAAGATTCTCAAGTTTGACCGTGAAAAGAACCGCATTTCACTCGGAATGAAACAGCTCGGTGATGATCCGTGGGTGGATCTCAAGGAGCGATTCCCTCCAGGCGCCATATGTGATGCCAAGGTGACAAACCTCACAGACTATGGTTGTTTCACAGAAATCTTGGAAGGTGTGGAGGGATTGGTTCACGTATCCGAGATGGATTGGACGAATCGCAATGTGCACCCTTCGAGAGTTGTATCGGTCGGTGATCAGGTAAAGGTCATGGTGCTGGATATTGATGTTGAGCGACGCAGAATTTCGCTCGGCATCAAGCAGTGTCGCCCCAATCCTTGGGAGGAGTTTGCCGCCACACACAGTCGAGGTGATTTGGTCAGTGGCGCCATTCGTGCGATCACAGACTTTGGAGTATTCATCGGTCTCGAAAACGGCATCGACGGTTTGGTGCATTTGTCTGATATTTCCTGGGAGGAAGCCGGAGAGCGTGCGGTCAGGCGCTTCAAGAAGGGAGAGGAGGTGTCAGCGCAGATACTCTCCATCGACGTTGAAAGAGAACGCATTTCGCTCGGAATGAAGCAGCTAAAGGAAGATGCCTTTGGTGATTACGTGAATGAACACTCCCGAGGAAGCCAAGTCGAGGGCGTGGTGAGCCGTGTGGAGGCACGAATGGCCGAGATTACGCTCGCTGCAGATGTGGTGGCGACACTTAGGGCGGGCGAAGTCAGTGTCGACCCTGTGGATAGCTTGGCGGACGCCTTGGAAGTAGGGCAAAAGGTCGACGTGAAGATTACAAATATCGAACGCAAGAACCGAACCATTGGAGTTTC
>CAZNYE010000459.1:0-2206 GCA_964577185.1 uncultured Pseudomonadales bacterium
TCCGCGTTGCCATTGTCGGGCGTCCGAATGTCGGCAAGTCGACCATGGTGAATTGTCTGCTTGGCGAGCAGCGGCAACTTGTGTCGGCTATTCCGGGCACCACCAGGGACGCGATGGAACTCCCTCTTAGGCGAAATGGCACGCTGTACCAAATCATTGACACAGCTGGTATTCGGCGCAAGGGAAAGGTCTCGGAAACGGTCGAGAAGTACTCGGTGGTCAAGTCGCTCGAAGCCATCAATCGAGCGCAGGTGGTGCTGCTATTGATAGATGCAAGCGAGGGTATCACCAGCCAGGATTTGCACGTACTCGAATATTCCCTTGATGCAGGGTGCGGCTTGGTGCTTTGCCTGAATAAGTGGGATCAGGTCAATCAGGAAGCGGCTACGCGCCTCGATGTGGAAGTTCAAAGGAGGCTCAGGTTTGCACCTTATATACCGCTGCGCAAGATTTCGGCGCTGCGCGGCGACAACGTCAGCGGAGCGCTCAGGCTTGTCAAGAAGATTCACGATGCCCGGCTCATTGATTCCAAGGCGGCGCATATCACCGGCATACTGCGCCGTGCGGTAGAGGCACAGCCGCCTCCGCTCGTTTCTGGAAGGCGCGTCAAATTGCGCTATGCACACAAGGTCGGTGTACAGCCTCCGAGCGTCATGATTCATGGCAGCCGTACCGAGGCCCTTCCGGGCCACTACGTGAGGTATCTTGAAAAGGCCTTTCGCGAAGAACTTGGCCTCATAGGGTCGGGGATACAACTTCGCTTCAAGGATGCCTCAAATCCGTTTGCCGGCAGACGAAACGAGTTGTCACGCCGTCAAGTTGCCAAGCGTCGGCGACTTATCGCGCACTCACGGCGGAGATAGTTCGAGCGCGAGTTCGGGATCAACGCGCACTCCTCCAATCGACAGTGTCCAATGCACATGTGCGCCAGTGACCCGCCCGGTTGCACCGACTTTGCCCACTATGTCTCCTTGTTCTACGCGCTGCCCTTCTTCCACAAGAATTTCGCTCATGTGTCCCAACATGGAGATGATGCCGGCTCCGTGATCGACCATAACGAGATTGCCGCTGAAGAAAAAATCGCCTGTGAGCGAAACGATGCCCGCGGCGGGGGCCGCAATTGGAGTTCCGGCAGGGGCCACGAGGTCGAGCCCCGAGTGTGGGCTACGTGGCTGATCATTGAAAAAGCGACGCACTCCGAATTCACTTGAGCGCCGACCCTCAATGGGCTTTTTCATTGGAAAGGGCAAGGACTGCATTTCACTGAAAGACCCATAGACCTTTCTTTGCAGAGCAGCTTCGCGCGTATAGCGTTCGACATCTTCGGGGTGGGGTTCGACCAGCCGTTGATTCGCGATTTGTAGTCGCTCTTCCCTGTAGGCATGGGCCTCGACTTCAATCTCAAGCGCAGTTTCCTCGCCTTCGGCATCAGAGAGAATTACCCGGTGCACTCCCGGTTGGGTATCCATGTGTACCGGTACGAGAACCAATCCGTTCGCTGTGACCGGCACCCGGACATCTCCAATTCGTGCCGAGAGCACATCGGTGCGACCGGTTTGTAGGATGTCTACACCTCCCTGGCGTATGAGACTCGCGGCCGGTTGTGCATTGGCAATCGGTGCTCCGAGCACCGCAAGGCATGCGAAAAGGATCAAGATGGCATTAAACAATTGCTTATCTTTCATTGGGTTGCTTCATGTACTTGATGAACGGTTACTTCGAGTTGACCATCAACAAGATGGGCTAGCAATGGTTCGCCCACCTGCGCATCGCTGATGGCGGTGACCGGTTGGCCATATTTTGCACCTTTGACAGGATGTTTTGCCAAAATCGCGTAGCCTCGCTCTAAGGTGCCTCCGGGACTGACCGCCTCAAGACGCGATACGAGTGCTTTCAGTGAGGCTTCAAGTTCTCTTCGCAGCCTGGATTGGGATACATCGAGACGTGCGAATAGACCGACAAGGGCCGCGTGCGTGCCCGCGATGCGAGGCGCAGGGTTCATCCTCCGCAGGCGGTGAATTACTTCGCCGACGCGACGCATGCGATGCTGATCCAAGAGTCTTATGGCACGATCTAGCCGGTACTGGTAGTCATCAAGTCGTTGCGACCCTTGGTTGACGACTCGTTGCGGATCTCTCGCGGCGAGGCGATCAACCCATTGACGCAGGCGGTCTTGTTCAAGGTAGCTGAGTTGCTTGGAAAATTG
>CAZNYE010000460.1:0-2936 GCA_964577185.1 uncultured Pseudomonadales bacterium
CACCAAAACAGCCGCCTTGCTCTCGGCGCTGTTCATTTCTCTGGCCTTGATCCCCGCCGGAATGCGAATAGCCTCGTCTCCCCGGACATCGGGAAGTAGGCTGGTGGCTGACTTGGTCTCCTCCGTTCCCCTGAGATTCCGCCAGGCGAGCCCCTGGGTATTACGCGGAGTTGTTGGACTCGTTGTCGCGACTGTGCTCGCGGAAGTCTGGCAACCGCTCGGACTCGATCGGGGTCTCGTGATCAATCTGTTGTTCCTCGCTTTGCTGATAGGAGGACTCCTGCTGGCATTTCGCGCATATCAACGCGCCTACCCCAGTATTCTTGGCTACTGCCTCGACCACAAGCCGCTATTCTTCGCACTGCCACTGACCCTCTTGATCTGGGGACTCACGGCCTTCGTGGGATTTGACCAGTTGTTTCGCTTCGCACCAGACGGACTGCGGCAGACTGCCGGCTGGCAGGCCATGCACCGCGCGGTGCCGGGCCTCGGCAGTGAATTCATGCCGAGCCTTGATGAGGGCTCCTACCTCTACATGCCCACAACCATGCCGCATGCCTCCATCGGTGAAGCCCATGACCAGTTGCGGATACTTGATCGCGCCATTGCCTCTGTACCGGAGGTGGATTCGGTGGTTGGTAAGCTTGGACGAGCCGACACGCCGCTCGACCCGGCGCCTATTTCCATGTTCGAGATTCTGGTGAGTTACCTTCCTGAGTACAAGAGCGACGAACAAGGTAGTCCCATAGAGTTTTCGTTCGACGAGGCAAGTGGTGAATTCAGGCGCGATTCCTCCGGTGAACTCATCGAGGATGATGACGGCAGGCCGTTTCGTCTTTGGCGACCCAACATCAACAACACGGATGACATCTGGCAGGAGATACTCCGCGCCGCAGACCTGCCCGGCACCACTTCGGCGCCAAAGCTGCAGCCCATTGCGGCGCGCATCGTGATGTTGCAAAGCGGCATGCGCTCTCCCATGGGCATCAAGGTCAAGGGGCCCGACCTAGAGAGCATTGAACATGTGTCGCTTCAGGTGGAAGCACAGCTTCGGCAAGTGCCGGGTATACGCCCCGAAACAGTCTCCGCTGATCGGCTCATCGGCAAGCCCTATCTCGAAATCGATCTCGATCGGCGGGCCCTCGCCCGATATGGCCTTGGTGTCGCGGATGTGCAACGCATCATCGAAGTGGCCATCGGCGGAAAATCAATCACCAGCACGATTGAGGGCCGCGAACGCCATCCGGTGCGCGTGCGCTACCTGAGGGAACTGCGCGACACACCCGAGAGCCTCGCCGAAATCCTGGTACCGACGGATTCCGGCGCCCCGGTTCCCCTTGGGCAACTCGCCGAAGTGAACTACACCAGTGGGCCGCAATCGATCAAGAGCGAGGATACTTTTCTTGTCGGCTATGTGGTCTTCGATAAGCTCGCGGAGTTGGCTGAAGTCGATGTGGTGCGCGAAGCCAAAGCCTATCTCGATGCCAAGATTGAATCTGGCGAACTCATCATCCCGACCGGAGTGAGTCTGAGCTTCGCGGGCTCCTATGAGAATCAGCTACGCGCTATAGAGCGACTCTCCGTCATAGTCCCCGTATCCCTATTGATCATTTTCGCGATTCTCTATCTTCAATTCTCCTCGGTCGCAACTTCAATGATTGTTTTTAGCGGTATCGCGCTCGCCTGGGCGGGAGGCTTTAGCCTCATATGGTGCTACGGACTCCCAGGGTTTCTCGACTTCTCGCTTCTTGGGGAGAATCTGCGTGATCTCTTCCAGATATCCCCCATCAACATGAGTGTGGCGACCTGGGTCGGGTTTCTCGCCCTGTTTGGAATTGCCACAGACAACGGCGTGGTGACAGCCACCTACCTCGATCAAGCATTCAAGCGCGGCCAACCTGAATCAGTTGCGAATATCCGTGAAGCGGTCATTGCGGGAGCCACACGCCGCATTCGACCAGCACTCATGACCACAGCCACCACCATCATCGCCCTCCTGCCGGTACTCAGCTCCGACGGACGCGGGTCGGACATCATGCTGCCCATGGCAATCCCCTCCTTCGGCGGCATGCTCGTCGCCGTGGTAGGCACGCTGTTGGTTCCGGTGCTGTATTCGGCGGTGAAGGAAGTTCGCTTGCGAGGCGTGTTACTTGAATACAATTAGCGGTTCGCTTCACCCAGGTGTTTGTGCTGCCTAGTCGCATCATTTTCGAGTCTCCCTCAATCGTTCCACCAGGGACTATCCGAAAAAGAGCGCAGGTCAATCTCGTTGCTCCAAGTGGATCTCGGCTGCTTGGCAAGATGCAGATAGGTTTCGGCAATCGCCGATGGCAGCATGAGACCCTCATGCTCCATGCCGCGTGTTCGGCGTAGCTCAGCATACTTATCGGGGCCCAGCATCTTGCCCAGGGTATCTGGAGCATCCACGGCACCGTCGATCAGAATGTGGACGATGTGAATGCCCTTGGGTGCGAATTCGGCGTTCAAGGTTTGGCACAGCAATCGTCTACCTGCCATGGCAGCGGCATGGGAATGTTGTCCGGCATTGCCGCGCATGGCTGCGGTGGCGGATGTCACGAGCAGAGTGCCCCCACCACGCGACATCATGAGTGGGCATACACTCGAGGCAAGTCGAAACAATCCGAAGGTGGCCATGCGCCAACCCAATTCGAATAGCTTGTGGCTGGTGTCCGCAAGTGATCGATCGCCCACTTGCGCCCCTAGGTTGTATACAGCTACCTCAATAGGGCCCACATCACGTTCGATTTCGGCAATAAGGTGCTCGATCGAGCCTTCCTCAACCGCATTAAGAATATATCCCGAGGCACTGCCACCTTCAGCTTCGATCTCAGAGACCATCCCATCCAATCCCTGTTGATCGCTCCGACGGCAAAGCACCGAGTGATAACCCTCCCGCGCGAAGCGCTTGGCAACCG
>CAZNYE010000461.1:0-7553 GCA_964577185.1 uncultured Pseudomonadales bacterium
ACGCTTGCAGGATTCGCATCCATGAAGGCCTTGTCGATGAGGAATCATGATCCCGAGGGCGCTTCAAGACCCTGGGACGTGGAACGAGATGGCTTCGTACTCGGTGATGGCGCCGGGGTCTTGGTGTTGGAAGAATACGAACATGCCGCGGCAAGGGGAGCAAATATCTACTGCGAACTATTGGGGTTTGGAATGAGCGCCGATGCCTTTCATGTCACTCAGCCCCAAGAAGGAGGGCAGGGTGCGGCCGCATCCATGCGCAATGCGCTCCAAGACGCGGCACTCAACCCATCCGAAGTGCAGTACATCAATGCACATGGAACATCTACTCCACTCGGCGATGTCGCCGAGACGGATGCGATCAAGTCGGTATTTGGCGAGGACACCAAGATGCCGGTGAGTTCGAGCAAATCCATGATCGGGCATTTGCTCGGCGCGTCGGGCGCCGTGGAAGCCATTATCACGGTGCTTGCCATGCGCGACAGCGCGCTACCTCCAACCATCAATCTATTTCAGCCGGACGAGGGCTGCGACCTGGACTATGTGCCGCACGAAGCTCGGCAGATGCCGATTGAACGCGCGCTGACCAATTCCTTCGGTTTCGGCGGCACCAACGGAACGCTCATTTTCGGACGAGTCTGAACCTCTGCGTTGGGGGCGGGCGGGGGTGATTGCCATGCTTTGCCGCCCGCTTATGTGAAGCGGTCATAATGCGACCATGGGGATGCCAAGAACAAAATTGAATCTGCTGCATGTGGCTGTTGGGATGGCCTTGCTGATAGGCTTGATTGGGTTCGGAAGCCTAGCCCTTATGATTTCCGGAGTGCGGTTTGAACGTTTAACACTCACCACAGACGAGCGCTTCCTTGTCGTCCCACCAGGGCAGAGCCTGTCGCAACTGTCAGACTATCTCGAATCAGAGGGAATGATTGAAGCGGCGTGGAAGTTCAATGCCTTTGCGCGGGCCTTGGACGCCGCCAGCGAGATACGGGCGGGTGAGTACCGTGTTACTCAGGGTGAGCTGCTTGGTGAGCTGCTTGAGCGATTGCGTTCCGGTGATGTCGCCACCTACAAGCTTCCACTCATTGAAGGAAAGCGCATTGAGGAGATTATCGCGCAGATGAAATCTACGGAGGGGATCGTCTTTGAAGAAGAGATGCCAAATGTGGATGTGCTTGGGAGTTGGCTGGGTTTGCCTTGGCCACACGGGGAAGGAGGCATATTGCCGGACACCTATGTGTATCGGCGCGGCGAGGAAGGCAGGGCAATTCTGCTGCGCGCCGCGAACGCTCTTCAAGAGGCGCTCATGCGGGTGTGGAATGAACGCAAGGAAGGCCTGCCCCTAGAATCTCCTTATGAACTGCTCATTTTCGCTTCGCTGATTGAAAAGGAATCAGGCACTCCTGGCGATTCTTTCCGAATCAGCAGGGTATTTGTCAACCGCTTGGATATTGACATGAGGCTGCAGGCGGATCCAAGCGTCATCTACGGCATGGGCGATGCCTTCAATGGAGACCTTCGACGCGAAGATTTGCAGCGAGACACTCCATATAACACCTACACTCGCAAGGGGCTTCCTCCGACACCGATTTCAATTGTCAGCCGCCATTCGCTTGAGGCCGCGGCGCATCCCGTGAAGGGTCCTTGGAAGTATTTTGTGGCGCGGGGTGACGGTACCAGCGAGTTCAGCATCACCTTGCAGGAACACAACAGGGCTGTGCGCACCTACGCGATGAGGCGATGAATTGACTGGCTGCTTCATCACCCTTGAAGGAGTGGAGGGCGTGGGCAAGTCCACTTGCCTGCCGCATATCGTCAAATTCCTCGAGAGTCGGGGGATGGAGGTTGTCAGCACACGTGAACCAGGGGGAACGGCGGTTGCCGAGTCTATTCGCGAGATTCTCCTGTGGTCTGAGTATGAGGCGCTTGATTCGGTCACCGAACTGCTCCTTCACTTCGCTTCTCGCCGTCAGCATCTATGCGAAGTGATACAGCCCGCGCTTGACCGCGGCGCCTGGGTGATTTGTGATCGCTTCACCGACGCCACCCATGCCTATCAGGGCGGAGGGAGTGGGCTTCCCGCGGAGTGGATCGACTATCTCAGCGATATGGTGCATCCTCGCGTAACGCCCGACCTGACGCTACTGTTTGATCTCTCGCCCCAAGAGGGTCTGAGGCGTATTGCTTCAAAGAAAGCAGACAGATATGAAGGGGAATCTTCGGCTTTCCTTGAGCGCGTGCGGGAGAACTACATTGAACGTGCGGTCTCGTCGCGGTTCAGCATCGTCGATGCCTCATGCGATGAAGAGAGCGTGCGTGCGGAGGTGCTCTCTGCCATTGATTCACTACTCGAATCGCGAAAATGAAGCTTCCTGATTGGCTGCACGGCCCCTACCAGCGCATTGAGGCATTTGAACGCCAAGGTCGGATGCCGCATGCGCTCCTCTTGTGCGGTCCCTATGGCATAGGTCTGGAGCACTTAGCCGACGCGGTCGCCGTTCGCGCGCTTGGCGAGCCGGCAGCAACCTTTCCAGAATTGCGGCTGCCGGTGCTTGCCCATGCGGATCTCAGACTTGTGCAACCAGCTACTGACAAGGCGAGCCATTCTGTGGAGACCATTCGCGAACTTGATGCGTGGCTGCACCTCACACCACAACTGGTTGGTCGCAAGGTGGTCGTCATGAGCGAAGCGCACCGCATGTCGCGCGCCGCGGGTAACGGTTTCTTGAAGACGCTCGAGGAGCCGCCACTCGGTAGCCTGGTGATCATGGTGACCCATGCGCCCGCACGCCTGCTCCCGACCATTCGTAGTCGCTTACAGCGGATCGATGTCAGACCGCCTTCGGTTGAAGAGTCGGTCGCATGGATTGCATCGCGTCACGAGGGCGCGGAGACTAGCCTTGTCAGAGCGCATCTGTATGAGGCAGGGGGAGCGCCTCTCGCCGCCGATCAAGCGCTTTTTCGAGGAACTCCCCTATTGGGGCCCCTGCTTACAAAGGCACTGCATTCGGGGCAACACGCCAAACTCATCGACATGCTGTGTGGAACCGATGCCGATGTCTGGCTGAGCATATGGATGCGCTATTGTGTGCTGGCTATGGCGCCTGCGAAGGATGATCCAGACTCAATCGCCCGTATGTGCTTGGATTCCGGAGGCCTATGGCAATTCTGGTGCCGACTCACCGAAGTGAGGCGTATGTTGCATGAAGGCATCGTACTGAATACTCGACTGACGGCCGAGAATTTGGTCAGCGAGTGGTCCCGTCTCAGCTAGACCCCGGATTTCACTCACTTCATTGCACACACCTCCCCATGTTCACCTACATAGACCCGCACATCAGAAGCGCACTCGTGGCGAGCGGCAAGCTCATTTGTATCGACGGTGAGGGACGCGAACTCCCGCCGGATACGCCTGCGACCTCTGGAGTACACATCATGAACCTACTCGGCCCAATACCTCTGCCTCGCGAAGGGAAGAAGGGCCGTGCTCGCGAAGCAAATTGGTACGCGACAGTCACACGAACAGAACTCTCCAAGGTTGAAGCGCTCGCCAGCGAGCTGCGCGAGCAGGGTGCCGAGCGGTTTTTCGCATTCTTGGCGTCGAATCTTTCGGTCAACAGCGTCTTGACAATTGGGGAACCCAAGAACTGGTCCAATCCTCTTGTTCGAGTGCACTCGAATTGCCAAACCGGAGATGTGTTCGGGTCCTTGCGATGCGAATGCGGGCCGCAGCTCGAACTTGCGCTCGAGCGAATCGAATCCGAACCACAGGGCGGCATGCTGATTTACATGTCGGGGCACGAGGGCAGGGGAATTGGTCTTTGGGCGAAGGCCGCGACCTATGTGCTGCAAGATGCTGGGCAAAATACCTATCAGGCGAACAGGTCGCTGGGACTGCCGGACGATTCTAGGGACTTTACGGACGCGGCGGCGCTGATTCACTTCTTCCTTGGCGACCATCCCTTTAGGCTTCTTACAAATAATCCGAAGAAGATCAGCGACCTGAAGGAACATGGACTGACCAAATTCGAGCCGGTGCGTCATCTCACTGGCGTGAGTGACTGGAATAAGCGATACCTCGAGGCGAAGCGCGACTGGGGTCACGACATAGGCGAGATTCCTGAAGAAACGCGCAAGGGCTGACAGGAAGCGTTGGGTCCAATAGCGGAGCAAGCAGCCGCTGGCAGGATGCCTTCAACACGCTATTCCCGAACAAATTGGAGAACACGCAGAGCGCGGTCGGCTGGCGTTGATCAACCCGAGGCATAACTACTCGCCCCCCTTGACACTATAGGAATCAACCGCTATGTCGCCTGTGATGATGTGCTCACCCATTGTGCTCCGCCCACCCGTAACAGGGGCGCTGTCCTATAGTGTCAAGGGGGGCGAGTAGTTACCCCGAGGCAATAATTCTCGCGAAGAGATCGCGGTCTATGTTGCCACCAGAAAACACGAGGCCGACGCGCTTTCCCTGCATCGCATCGCGTTCTTTGAGGAGCGCGGCGAGTGGTGCTGCGGCCGCTCCTTCCGCGACCTGATGGCAGTCGGTGTAGTAGTGGCGTATTGCGGCGCAGATTTCCTCGTCGCTTACCTCAAGGACACGCGCCGCGTGCGTGGAGATGATGTCCAGCGCAAGTGGGTGAGCCTGGCGCACTGCGAGGCCGTCGGCCATGGTGTCGGCGGTGTCGGTGATGATGGGTCTGCCCGCCTTGAGCGATAGCGCGTAGGTATTTGCTTCGCTCGAAACCACTCCCACAACTTCGGTTTCGAGCCCCAATGCCTCTCTCACCGAGATCACGCCACAGATGCCTGAGCCCATGCCGATGGGTACGTACACGGTGTCCAATGTTGGCGCGTTCTCGAAGAGTTCTTTGGCGTAGGTGGCAACTCCGGTGACCAGAGCGGGGTCGAATGAGGGCACCGGGACCAGACCGCGCTCAGTTGCGATTTTCCCGGCATATTCTGCGGCTGTGTCGAAATCCTGTCCGTGTTCTATGAGCTCAGCTCCAAGGCTTTTCATGGCATGGTTCTTCGACCGGCTGTTTCCATGAGGCACAACGATGACTGCCCGCAACCCTAGCCGCGACGCGGCCATGGCGATGGATTGTCCGTGATTGCCACGTGTTGCCGTGATGACACCACTGGTATCGGGGTTCTTCTTCGCCAGTTCATGCATGTAGAAGACCCCTCCCCGCACTTTGAAGGCGCCAATGGGCATGAGGTTTTCGTGTTTTACCCAGACCTCCGCACCCACGCGCTCCGAGAGCATTGGCCAGCAGAGTTGCGGGGTCTGGGGCAGGAGGTCGTATACGACTTCGGCCGCTCGATTGATCTCTTGGATGTTGGGTAAGCGCATCGGCTGCGGAAATTCACATAAACGGGTATTGTGCGCGCTTCTCGCGCTCAAGGCTTGGGGGAGTCAGGTTGACACCGCGTAGCCCTGTTGTGCTGGGTCTAGCGACAGTGAACGGAGAGGATAAGACATTTCGGTGACGGATTTCGCGCTTTCCTTCACAGAGTCAAGGCCCGATGAGGTCGCCTTGCGGGACACTCGGACGGCGATCAGTTGGTAGGAGGTGTACGCAAGGCTCAATCGTATTGCCAATGGATTGGCGGCTTTTGATCTGGGAGAATCTCGGCGCATCGCGGTGTTTGCGGAAAACTCCATCGAAACTTGCCTTGCCAATCTCGGCGGCTTGATTGCGAGTGCGTCGGTGGTGCCAGTCAACTTTCATCTCACGGCATCGGAGGTCGCATACATACTGAACGACGCCGATGCTCGTGTGCTGTTTGCGGGCCCGGAGACTGTTGACAGAGCCTTGGAAGCCGCGGCCATGTCTTGCGGTGAAAGGGTCATTGCCTGGCGTGGTGCCGAGAGCGCCGCGCTTGATTGGGAATCTTGGCTCATCGACGCGAGCGCCGAGCAGCCATCGCTTGAATTGCCGCCACGACCAAACTTGCTCTACACATCAGGCACGACCGGTCGCCCAAAAGGCACCGAATTGCCGCCAACCATGTTCGCGGGCGGAGACACGCTTGCTGAGCACCTCGCACTGCTAGCGCAGAATCCATTGGCCGAGTTTGGGACACACATGGTGGCGGGACCCATGTATCACACCGGATCTTTGTCTGGATCGCGCTTGCTAGCAGCGGGCATTCCCTCCGTGATTCTTGGTCGATTTGATGCCGAGAAAACGCTTGCGACTATCGAGGAATACAAGATCGCAACCACCGTGATGGTGCCGACACACTTTGTGCGCCTGCTGGCCCTGCCGAAAGAAGTGAGGGATAGGTACGATGTCAGTTCCATGCGCCGGATCGCCCATACGGGTGCGAAGTGTCCTGTGGATGTCAAACGGGCAATGATCGAATGGATGGGACTGGTGTTCGTCGATGCCTATGGTGCGACCGAGGTGGGCACTACCTGCGCGATCACTTCGGAAGAATGGTTAGAGCATCCAGGCTCGGTAGGGTGCGCCGTGCCGCCGTTTTTGGAGGATGGGGTGAGCCCTCCGTCCACGCGGGACCTGATTGACTGGTGCCGCGAACGGTTGAGTCATTACAAGTGCCCAAGATCGATTGATTACGTGGATTCGATCGGACGGAATACCATGGGGAAAATAAACAAGCGAGCGCTGCGAGCTCCCTATTGGAAAGAGCAGCGTTTAGCAGAAAATATAACACGGAATCGGCGAGTTGATATTGGAGTGAATTGCGCGTGCTCTCAGCCTATATGACCCGTCCCACGTAATTCACAGAGTAGTCATCCCCGCGCCCGCCACGAAGTTGTTGCGGGGAATCGCGAAAATACCGATCCGTCGGTGGGTCGGCACGGGTCCAGTCGTTGACTTCGGCGCGGTGCGCGATCTTCCATGCGCCGTTGCGACGTTCGTATCGGTCGGAATACCTGCCCGAAACAAACAGCTCAGTGTCTTCATTCTCGATTATCAGACGGCGGTAGGCCTGGAAGTAAACTTCGCCGTAAGCCGTGTTCTCATCCTCAAAGCCGATCAGAATTTGCCCGATCAAGTGGTGATTCGAGGCGTGTTCCTGCAGGGCCCCGTAAGCAAAGTCAACAAATTGTGCGGCGGGGCCTTTGTAAAACCCGTAGTCAGTGCTCGCATCTTCATGAAAAACGGACTGGAGCAGGTCCTTGTCGAGCCTGTCCAACCCGCGCATATAGCGAGCACTGAGTTCTTGTATTGCGAGCCTCGAGTGAACTTCGTCAAGCTTCTCCATGATTGTATCCTTCGCCGAGTGTTGGAAAGTGGGCGAGTTTACGCCCCGACGATAGCGAAGGGTTCGGTTGTTTCCCAATCGTCGCGCGTAAAGTTCGGAACATGCTTCGAATTCCAACGATTCAGCGATCGAATTGGACCGCCAAATTTTCCTCAGCCGCATTGACAGGCGTGAGACAGTACACTTAGGATGCCTCCCTCACATGGGGCCATAGCTCAGCTGGGAGAGCGCTACAATGGCATTGTAGAGGTCGGCGGTTCGATCCCGCCTGGCTCCACCAAGTGTTCTCTATGCTTCTTTTGAAAGCACCAAGC
>CAZNYE010000462.1:0-2484 GCA_964577185.1 uncultured Pseudomonadales bacterium
TGCGCGATCACATTGGGCGGAGCGCTGTAGAAGTACCCGAAGTCCGCCTGATCAAGCATGGTCAGATCATTGAACGAGTCACCGGCCGCGTGCACCAGGTAGTTCATCGCCTGAAATCCCTTCACCGCCCGGCGCTTGGGATCGTCCTGACGCAGGGTATAGCCGGTCACCATTCCGTCGCATAACTGCATGCTGTGACAGAGCAGCATGGGGGAACCGAGTTTCTTCATGAGTGGCAGCGCGATCTCATAGAAGGTGTCCGATACCACCGCGACCTGAAAGTGCTCCCGCGCCCATTGCATAAACGACACAGCCCCTTCAAGCGGCTCAAGTTCGGAGACCACCTGATGCACCACATCGAGCTTGAGGTCATGCTCACGCATGACCTCAAGCCGCATCTGCATTAAGTCGTCATAGACGGGTATGTCCCTTGTGGTTTGTAGAAGTTCTTCAATACCAGTTCGAGCAGCCACGCCCTGCCAGATTTCCGGCAAAAGCACACCTTCAAGATCAAGACAAAGTACGTCCAAGACGGACTTCCAAGTTTGCGAACGGGGAATTCTAGCTTATGTGGGTGATTGGAGTATGTCTGTGGTAGCCAATGTCTGTGGTAGCCAAGCGGAATTGGGTCGCCGAAGGGAAACGGGGGAATCATCCTTCAATGTTCTTGGCGATCGGCAGTGCCGGAGAATTGATCACCTTAGTCGGCGATGGTCTCGGACTGTAAGCCCTCGCTGGATCTTTGAAGAAAGAGTACCGGAAGCGACGATCAGGCCAAATGAGTTGTGCGAAGCCTCCGCAACAGTTCCTCACCCGTTTCGCAGTCGATGATCATTCCGCTCAATTCCCGCAGACGATCATCGTCGTCAAACGCCGATACGTGTGCCGACCACTTCTCAGCCGTTTCGTCGCCAAATTTGCGAGCAATCTGTCCGCGCAGCAGTCCCCTTTCTCTCTCCAAGCCCTTGGCTCGCTCCTCCGATCGACCCTGAGCCAGGCCCTGGGCGAGTCCTTCGCTCCGCCCCTCCTGCCTCCATTCCTCACGTTCCTCGCGTAAGCGCTCGACAATCATATCTATTCCCTCTTGCAGTGATTCGAAACCTGTTTCCTCCATGTTCGGAAACTTCATCGGCGCCAGTACTTCGGTCAGCCAGGCCAAGTAGTCACGCCACAAGCCCGGGTCGCACCGCCCCAGAAGCTCCCTTCCCGAAACGAGCACCTCCGCCAACTCGGAATGCCCAAGCGCCGCCTCCATCCTCACGATCAGTGACACGAGGTTCTCTTCTGGCAGAGGCCCGGACGCAAGCACACCCGTGTCCAACAAAAGGTAGCACGAGTCCGCGAAGTAGGTCAATAATCCGGCCTTCCCAGAGGCGACCTCGGACAAGGAGCGCGCCGCCCGCCAGCGCGCGCGCCCTGTGTATAGCACTACCGGCAGCATCTCCGGAACCGGCTCCCCCGGCCTAGTGCGCTGAAAGTTCTCGCGGAACATCGCCACCTGCACCGCCATCCGACCCGCCATGGCTCGGTCTTCGTGAGATTGCGCCTCAAAGATCATTACTACGCGAGCGCCGCCTTCGAGCGAAAAGCCCCAGGTCGCGTCTGACTCGCGCTTGTTGAATCTGAAGTCAACCCGGTCATCGGGAAGCGGACGAAGACTGTCGGGGTCGAATCGGGCGAGCTCGGGCACAGGAATGAAGCCCCTCAGCAAGTCGACGACAATATCGGGATGACCGAACAATCTCCTCAGGGAACGGTCGCTTCCCTCTCGTATGCGCGATGACTGTGCCATGCACACAGCCTGCACCAATCGGAACAGAATCGTTGTGCGAGATTCGCCACATCCCGTGCCCGAAATCGCGCTTTTTCTTGTGCGAGACCTGCCCGGCGCCGCTACGCTGTCATCGCCTTTCGAGCTCCCTTACCTCACGCCGTAACTCGGCGATCTCCTGCGTAAGCACCTCAAGCGAATTCGGAGCATGCTCCGTGTGAGCTGAAACGTAATTCACGGCATTCACGATGATGGCGATAAAGAGATTCAGTACGGTGAATGAAGACAGCAGAATGAAGGTCACAAAGAATAGCCAAGCGTATGGATAGACCTCCATCACCGGCCTCGCAAGACCCATGGACCAAGACTCAAGAGTCATAATCTGAAAGAGAGAAAAGGCTGAGCGTCCCACCGTCCCGAACCAGCTGTCGAACGCATCGCCAAAGAGTGTCGTTGCCATCACCGAGGCGACGTAGAAGACTAGGCATAACAGCATTGCAATCGACCCCATGCCAGGCAACGCGCGAAGCAACCCCTCGATGACCGTTCGCATTCCGGTCACGGCCGAAATCAACCGGAAGGCCCGCACTATGCGCAGCATTCTCAATATGGACATGTTGCCCGTTGTGGGCACTAGGGTGATCGCCACAACCAAGAAGTCGAAGATATTCCACGCGCTTCGGAAAAAACCAAGCCTGTAGACGAACAACTTG
>CAZNYE010000463.1:0-6486 GCA_964577185.1 uncultured Pseudomonadales bacterium
GTCTCGCACTCCTCAATAGTTTCAATAGAGTCGGACTTGACCATGTGATCTTGGTAAGGATTGCCTCGACCGCCGTGGTCACCCGCCTGCTGGGAGGCAGTCGGGATCAGGTCGTGGATGCCGTCTCCCATGCTTGGCTCGACGGCTCGGCGCTGCGCACCTACCGGCATGCCCCAAACACCGGGCCGAGAAAGTCATGGGCGGCCGGAGATGCAACCAGCCGTGCGGTGCGCTTGGCGATGCTGGTGCAAAAGGGCGAGATCGGTTATCCGAGCGCGCTGTCGGCAAAGGGATGGGGCTTTTACGATGTCTCTTTTAAGGGTGAGAAATTCCAGTTTCAGCGCGACTATGGTTGCTACGTCATGGAGAACATCCTCTTTAAGCTCTCTTATCCGGCAGAATTTCATGCCCAGACGGCGGTGGAAGCAGCGGTTCGCTTGCATCCGCATGTGGCTGGAAGACTCAAAGAGATTAGTCGTATCGAGCTCACCACCCATGAATCGGCGATTCGTATCATCAGCAAGCAGGGTGAATTGAACAATCCCGCCGACCGAGACCACTGTCTGCAATACATGGTGGCGGTGGGCCTCTTGACCGGAAATCTCAGCGCGGATGATTACGAGGATCAAGCGGCCGCCAACCCAATGATCGATCAGCTACGTGATCTCATGGAAGTCGTGGAGGATGAACGCTACAGCCGCGAATATCACGAGCCCGACAAGCGCTCCATCGCTAACGCCATTCAGGTGTTTTTCCGCGACGGGAGTTCGACTGAGAAGGTGGCCGTCGAATACCCCGTCGGCCATAGGCGGCGAAGGAATGAAGGTATTCCGTTGCTGATTGAGAAGTTTCGCGCAAACTGTGCGACCAGATTTCCAGATGGGCAGGTGAGCGAAATCATGGAGACGTTTGGCGACGCATCGCGGCTTGAGTCCATGCCGGTGCCTGGCATTCTCGACCTGCTGGTGATTTGAGTATCGGGCTTCTGACCCGTGAGGGGTAATCGGTGGCTTGTCGTTGCGATTCTCATGTGACTCAGAACTCGAGCCATTAGGGACAAACCATGAGTTTTCCGATGTTGATCCCTGAGAAAAGATCCACCAGGGCTTGTGGAAGATTCTCGAATCCTTGAATGATCGTTGCGCGCTGCTTTAAGAGCCCCGCCTCGATCCAGACGTTCATTTCTGTCGCTGCCTCGGCGAAGCGATGCGCGTAGTCAATGACGATGAATCCTTCCATCCGCGCCCGCTTGAACACGAGGTTGAAGTAATTGGATGGGCCAGGAGGCAGGGTTTCCTCGTTGTAGCGAGAAATGCCTCCGCAGATGACCACGCGGGCATTCATGGCGAGCAGGGCAAGGCAGGTGTCCAGGATTTCACCGCCCACATTATCGAAATAGACATCGATGCCATCCGGACAGCTGCGTTTGAGTTCTTGGCGAACGTTCTGGGTCTTGTAATTGATGGCCACATCGAAGCCAAGATCGTCAGTGAGCCAGGCGCATTTCTCGTCGGTTCCGGCCAGCCCAACAACACGACATCCTTTGATTCGGGCGATTTGGCCGGCAATGCTGCCGGTGGCACCCGCGGCGCCGGAGATCACGACCGTTTGCCCGGGTTTCGGTTCGCCGAGTTCGAGCAACCCAAAGTACGCGGTCATGCCGGTGCCGCCGAGCATGCCAAGGGCGACTTCTGGGTCTGTGTCTTTGGGGAGTAGTTGTACTGGTGTGGATTTTCCGTCGGTTGTGGCGTATTCCTGCATTCCGAGGCTGCCCGAGACGAGCCTGCCGACCGGAAGTCGGTCATTCTGAGACTCGAC
Source organism: uncultured Pseudomonadales bacterium (assembly GCA_964577185.1). GTDB lineage: Bacteria > Pseudomonadota > Gammaproteobacteria > Pseudomonadales > Azotimanducaceae > Azotimanducus. Next base: position 1,819 of record CAZNYE010000463.1, read on the forward strand.
GATCTTGCCAATACAGCCGGCGCGCATCAGATCGCCGATGTGAAGGGGTGCCATGTAGCCACCTCGATTCTCCATCCATCCACGCATGGCGGGGTCTAGGGATATGTGGGTCACTTTGACGAGCGCTTCTTCCTCAGCGGGGAATGGGCGCTCTGTTTCGTGATATTGCAGGTGGCTTGTTTGAATCATGCCCTCGGGGTGGGCTGCGAGCAGGAACTGGCGGTTGATCGTGTTCATGTATTTTTGAAAGTCATGGGAGCGGTCATACTAGGCGGTGGGTACTTCATGCTCAACGTGCGCTTTCAAGAGTCTTGTGAATCGTGGCGCGGCTCAATGAGTCTATGCGCCGCTAGGTGCCGTGCTGGTGAAGGGGTTCGCGGTCATCATGGTGGTCCGCCTCATCCATGGCGTTGGCGATGCTCACTTGCGATGTCTGCATGGCTACTTGAGCAATGTCTGATTGTTGTTCGATATCCACTGCCGGCTTGGCCCTCATGCGAATGAGGGTATAGGCCAGTAATGAGGAGCTGAGTAGCGCAACAAAGAAGTACAGGCTCGCGGCGCCCAGGTAGGTCATACTCAGGGAACTCAAGAGGGGGCCGAGCATACCGCCGACACCATTGACAAGGATGATCGCAGCACTTGCTGAGAGCACCTGTTCGGGGGATGTCTGGTCGTCGTTGATGAAAGAAATCGCCACGGAATACAGGGGTTGCAGGGCTGCGCCAACACAGAGAATCGCCAGACCCAATAGCCAAAGGATGTTGGCCATCGCGATGATCGGCACCAGAACGCAGGAGGCCGTGGTCAACAGGACAAGCCCGATCAGCACGTAACGCCGGTCGCGCATGTCGGAAATCTTGCCAACAGGTACATAGGCGAGCAATCCTCCGAGCATGAGCGCGCCAACCAGCATCGAGCTGTCAGCCGCGGAGTAGCCCAACTCCCTTGCGAATATTGCGGTGAGCCACATGAGCGCTCCGAACGCCATGCCTTGAACCAGTACTGTTGAGAAGCCAAGTGGAGAGGCCTTGAGAAAGAGTTTTAGGCGAATACGGCGGGTGACTTGAATTCGTGGACCGGCCATTGGGCTCAGCAGCAGCGGAATGATCGCGGCTGAAATGATCACCGATGCGAGAATGAAGGATTCGTACCCATCGGCAGACCATAGATTAACGGCGAATTGACCGCCTATAAAGCCGATCGACACGGTAAACATGTATATGGCGAGTGTGTGCCCTCGCTCATCATTTGGTGTCACGGAATTCATCCAGCTTTCGGCGACTAGGAAGAGTCCGGAAAAACACAGTCCCGACAGAATTCTGAGCAATACCCACCAGATCGGGTCCACCAATGCTGAATGCAGCAGTATGGTGATTGAGGCGAAGGAACCCAGGGCGGCGAACACCCTGATATGCCCGACGAGCCGCACTGATCTCGGAACCGCCCACGCTCCGAACAGGAATCCCACGTAGTAGCCAGACATGATGAAGCCGAGGGTCGCAGGCGAAAAACCCTCGAGAAAGCCGCGCAGCCCGAGCAGTGTCCCTTGCATGCCTCCACAAACAGTTATAAGGCACACGCCAACCAACAGCGCGTGCATTCTCGGGCGTTTCGTGCTCATTGCGGTAGGTTCTCGCGGGTGTTCAAGGGTCAAGTGATTCGGTAGCCCCGCCTCGTTTGACTCGATGGCGTGGTGGTCACGCCTGTTTGCTCGGAAATGCGACGCGCATCATAGGGGTGGTGTTAGACCTTGGCGGGGACGCAAGATGATAAATTTTCAACTTCCGCCCGCGTGCGGGCATAGAGCATGTTACCCATTGGTAGTCTCGACGAACTGAAGGCATGCGCTTTGAAATTAAGCTGATTGCGGGACATGTGATTTCCATGGCGCGGATTGTCTCGGCAGAGAGTTGGCTTGCGAATTCGAGAGTAGACCTTGCTTCCTGCGAGCTATACTCTGCCTAACTCAGCAAGGCTTGCGACAATCCCGGCGTTCTTGAGGGGCAACACATTATGACCGTATACCGCAAAGTTCAGCGCTACGCCGACCCGCAAACCAGTAAGACGCCGGCGCAAAAGGAACCAGACCCGGACTTGGGCTACGACTTTATTCCCAAGGAACGGTACACCTCCAAGGAATTTAAGGCTCTCGAGTGGGAGCGTCTGTGGACCAAGGTGTGGTTGATGGGCGCCTGGGAGGGTGACCTAAAGAACGCCGGTGACTATGTGGTGACCGAGATTGGCAACGAATCCATAGTGATCACCAAGGATGAGCAGGGTCAGTACAACGCCTTCTACAACGTGTGTTCTCATCGCGGAAACCAGGTGGCCTATGGTAAGCGCGGGCACGTGAACAGTTTTCGTTGCTCTTTCCACTTGTGGGAATACAACTTGCGCGGTGAATTGATCCACGTGCCGGACGCCGAAACATTCGCTCAGGGCGCACCCTGCGAAAAGCTGTCAATCGTGAAGCTGCCCTGCGAAGCTTGGGGCGGATGGGTTTGGTTCAGTATGAATCCTGATGCCGAGCCGCTCAGGGAGTATCTAGATATGATTCCTGAGCATCTTGATCCCTATCACTTCGAGCGCATGACGCTTGTCAATGACGTCACCGTCGAGTGGGATGTCAACTGGAAGACTTCGGTCGATGCGTTCAACGAGACCTACCATGTGAATGGCACCCATCCGCAGCTCATGACCTATATCGAGGACATGGATGTGCAGATCGATTGCTACAGGCGGCATAGTCGCTACTTGATACCCTTCGGCGTTGTCAGTACGCACTGGCAAGACGGCACGGGGATGGCCGAGCCGATGAAAGAGTACATGCGCATGATGTATCTAGACCCTGATACCTACGCGGGTGACGGCTTGGGCGTGCGGCGAGCGATACAGGAAAACCTACGCAAGAACGACAAGGCGCTGGGCTTTGATTTCTCTGACCTGAATGATGATCAGCTCTCGGATGACTATCACTATCTGATCTTCCCCAATATCACCATGAATATACACGCCAACAGCTTGATGATCTTCCGCCAGCGTCCACATCCGACGGATCCCAACAAGATGTTCTGGGATTTGCAGAACTATATGCTCATGCCGGAAGGCGCACCAGCGCCGGAGCGTCCAGATCACCGACAGTTCAAGCACGGTGAAGAATCCCTTGGGGAAGTGCTCGATCAGGACTCTTCAAATCTGCCCATGGTGCAGAAGGGTATGAATTCGCGCGGCTTCCGCGGATTGTGGATATCCAAGCAGGAGCTTCGCGTGCGGCATCTGCACAAGGTGGTGGACGACTACCTTTATCGCCAAAATATCAAGTGGCTGAACTAGCGATTGCGATCACCGAGCTTGATGGCAGTGGCTTGGTGGCGCGCCACCTTGACGGTGTGGACATTCTGGTGTGTCGGATTGATAGCGAGTTTTATGCGGTCGAGGATCGATGTAGCCACGCCCGCTCCGTGCTTCACACGGGTGTCCGTCAAGGTCACGTTATCATCTGCCCCTTGCACGGTGCCAAGTTTGACCTTAGAAATGGCGCTTGTCTCGCGGCACCGGCCATGCGTCCGATTATTTCCCTTGCCACACGTGTGGAGGGGGATCAAGTGATCGTGACAGTGACGGAGGCTGACAAGCCGGCCAAGCCGAAGTTCGGGATGTTCAACTAGCGAGTGCCTCGACACCAAAATAGCGAGGCAAAGACAGGCATCGGATTCTCATTCATTCAATTACTCACGTAACAAACAACCGGAGGTTTATTCCATGGATTTACAACTCAAGGGCGGGAAGGCGCTCATCACAGGTGGCTCCAAGGGTATAGGACGGGCTATTGCCCATACGTTCGCTGATGAAGGCTGTAACGTCGCCATATGCTCGCGTAGCCAAGACAATGTTGATGCGGCCTTGGCCGAACTTTCCGCCAAGGGAGTAGCAGTCTATGGCGAGGCCGTGGATATTGCGGATGCGGATGCGCTTAAAGCGTGGGTGGAGGCCTCGGCCGATGCGCTCGGCGGCATCGACACCTTTGTTTCCAACGCGACAGGCCCTGGTGGTGCCGACGAGAATGGATGGATGGGACATTTGACCCACGACATCTTCGGGCTCACGCGTGGCGTGGCCGCCGCAACCCCCCACTTGGAGGCTTCAGAGAACGCGAGTGTGGTCGCTATTTCATCGACCGCCGCTCTAGAGAAATTCATCGCGGCCATGCCCTACAACGCGATGAAAGCGGCCGTGCTGCAGCATGCGGGTGCACTGGCGTTTGATCTGGCACCCAAAGGAATTCGTGTGAACTGCGTCACCCCAGGTCCTATATTCATTGAAGGTGGTTCTTGGGACCGCATTAAGCAGGGTATGCCGCCGCTCTACGAGGGAACGCTCGGGCAGATTCCGCTTGGGCGAATGGGAACGGACGTTGAGGTTGCCGCCCAAGTCGTGTTTTTGGCGAGCCCACTCGCAGGCTTCACCACGAGCACGAATGTGGTCATCGACGGTGGCATCACCAAGCGTATAGACTTCTAGGCTACCGGCCATGAGCAACCGTACCGTCCAAGTCTATATGGTGGTCGCCGGCGACTATCACGATATGGACTTCGCGCGCTTGGAGCTGCTCAAGCTGCTGGGAGAACACGAACGTATTCGAGTGCATGTGGCCGAGGACTATCA
>CAZNYE010000464.1:0-1889 GCA_964577185.1 uncultured Pseudomonadales bacterium
GTCCAATATCGCCTACAACGAGACTTTGGAGAGTCATGATGCCTCGCTTGAGCCCCTCCCGTTTTGGAACCCGCGGCTGTGTATCAGCCTGTGTCGCTCTGCTGCTATGGCTTACCGGCACCGCGTTTGCCCAGCAAGCCAATGAAGAATCTGAAGAAGAAGAGGCGCTTGAGCTTCAGGATGTCAGGGTGACTGGCAGCCGGTTGAACCGTCCGCCCGCTGAGCTTTCTGGCAACCTCATTGTGCTTGACCGTGATGCCATCCGCGCATCCGGGGAATTGACCCTCGCGCGTGTGCTGAGACAACTGCCGCAGAACATCAACGCAACCAATGAGACCCTGGGCGCAACGTTCAATGGTGTGTCGAATAGGACAGGCGCGGCCACCGTCAATCTGCGTGGACTCGGCAGCGAATCGACCTTAATCCTCATCGATGGCCGCCGGGTGGGCTACAGCGGCATACTCGGTGGCGTGACTGATATTTCGACGATCCCTCTTTCAATGGTTGAACGCATCGAGATACTGCTAGACGGCGCTTCCGCCATTTATGGTTCGGATGCCGTCGGCGGCGTCGTCAACATCATCACCCGCGAGGACTACTCAGGGGTCGAAGTAGGATTGCACTACAATCGGCCGGACGAGGGTGGATTCGATGAGACTCGTGCCGATGTGTCGGCGGGCTTCTCCTGGGATGGCGGACGCGCAAACCTCGGATATGAGTTCTTCTCGGACTCAGGGCTCGAATCCTCGCACCGAGATTCGATCACGCAGGAACAGCGTCTCTACAGGGGCAGCCAGAAAAACAACGTCCCCGGACCGCAGATACGCGCCTACACCTGGTTTTTTGATGACTCATGCAATGCCCAGCGGGCAGTCCTGTACGAACTTGATGGAAACGTCATATCGCGGGATGCCCATGCGGCGCTCGACCCAGCGGAGCAAGCGCGGGCTGTCTGTCATTCGGATGTGACGCTGCCACTCGGATTTCAGCACACCGATGATCTCGGCACAATCACACAATTCGGCCAGTCGCCCCAACAGTGGGGTGAGGAAGCGGAAGTCGGGTACAGCCTGCGCCCCGAACAACAATCCGACTCCTTGTATTTTGGTCTTGATCAAGACATCTCCGAAACCCTTAAGTTGCATGCCAATGTGCGCTACACCAAGAAGGACTCCAATTCAAGCGCCGGACTACCCTTAAGGAGCGCGACGCTGCACCAGAATAGCCCCTTCAACCCATTCGGCGTGCGAGTGTCACTGGTCGGCCTGGCCGTTGACCAGCCACCGCAAGACTATGAGTCCGAAACCAGCGACCTCGACTTCGGCTTCGGCGTCGAAGGGTCGATTGGCGCTTGGACCTGGGAGGCGGAATTCAGTCAATCGCGTGAAGAGGTCGATATCTCCAGATTCAATGTGAGAGATCCAGCCTATGGCCTTGGCGTGAACAGTGACGGAGTGAGCGAGGCGATTATCGCGCGTATCTCGGGCATCGACGAAGCAGCCTGCGAGGCGGAGCGGGCTGCGCTCGGCGGCAGCCGCTATCGATATAGCTCATTCTTCGGCGGCAACTGCACGATTTACGGCGCACCGCCCGACCCCATCAACCCTTTCGGGGACATCAGCCAATGGATTATTCCGGACCGTGAGGCCGGCTCGAAAAACGAGCAGACAGCGTTTGAATTCATCCTGCGCGGCAGCCCATTTTCGCTTCCAGGTGGAGAGGTGGCATTGGTCGCCGGGTACGATTGGCGTGAAGACACGCTTGAGTCCTTTTCCGAAATCAGCAGTTGCTGCGGCCTCTTTTCTTCTCGCTCCGCGACTGGCAACAGTCCGTTCAATACGAGTGTGAGCCGCGAGATCCAAGGGCTGTTTTTTGAGGGATTGATTCCC
>CAZNYE010000465.1:0-1563 GCA_964577185.1 uncultured Pseudomonadales bacterium
CATCACGACGATCCAAATGACCGCACGCGTCTGGTGATGCCGCCAGCCGGTGCCATACTCATTATTGGACTCATCTATGGTTTGTTCTCGATTTTCGTACCCAGCCCGTGGATTGAGCCCTTCTTTGGATTCTTTATCATCGGCTATCTTTGCTACGACTACACGCACTACGCTATACACTTTTGGCCCATGAACGGGCGAATCGGCGCCTACCTCAAGCGAAACCACTTGCTACACCACTTTCAGGAACCGAATTCGCGCTTTGGCGTCAGCTCTCCGATTTGGGATTTTGTGTTTGGTTCGCGTGGCAAGCTCGCAACCACGAGCTGAAGACCCCAGTCGACTTGAGCGGCTATCCGGCGATATCACACTGAGCGGATATGCCGGCCTTTCTCGACCGGCGTTCGAGCGGGCACGTAGAAGCCCTGAGGTTTCAGGACTCTTCCGCCCGCCGGAACACCTCCGCACCGTCCCAAAACCCGAGAATCAACTCAAGGCCCCATTGACCGTCAACTTGATCGCCCGGCCATTCGTGTCCACCAACCGGGTCGACGCAGTTGGCGACGCGCTTTCCGTCATTGCACGCATCCCATAGGTCGCACGCAACTCTTGGCAAAGCCCTTGCACTTCCTGTCAGTGGGCCGCGCAAACATTGCAAGGCTTCGGCACGCTTGGCTGCGCTGTTCATGCTTGACTCGTAAAGGTAACCATCGCTCGAAACTGATCCATCCACAGGCACAGTCTGGTCTTGGGTACCGGCCACCTGAATGAACGAAGGTGCGCTTGGGTTTTCGCAGGCAAACCCTATTTCTGGCTGCCCCTTGATACTGGCACCGCCTGCAAACAGGCTAGGTAACTGACAGGTCGCCGCGTGCGCCATCATGCCACCGTTTGAATGTCCAAGAATATATCGGCGTGTCCGGTCGAAGCAGACCTTCCGATCAAGCTCGTCTATGAGCGCCTTGATAAAACCGACATCGTCATGGCAGCTACCCCACACACAGGGGCCGCATTCACCACATTCGGGCGGGCAAGGATAGACTGTGGCATCGGCAAGACAGAGTGGACCGGCGGGCCCCTCGCTCTGGCTGGCCGCGAGGTCATTCCAAGAACTGACGGTGGCCACGCGCTGCCGCTTTGGCACGCGAGGCCATTGGGACTCATTGGTGATCACCCCAAGCGCCTTGGCGGTTGCAGCATTGAGACGAGTTTCGAATACCGTTGAAGCGGGACGGACCAGCACCCACCCCATCTCCATGACTGTGTTGACAACTTCCTGGGCCGTTGGGCTGCCGATGATCTCCGGGCGGCCTGTGTATCCGTGCAGCGCGAGCACGAGATTCGGCGGATGAACTCGCCTTGAATCTGGCTGGTCGAGCAGAAACCGACGAGGGATATCGTCCACCACAAGCTGATGCTCACCATTTGTAAGGGATTCGCTCGAGCCACAACCGTCACTTGGCTCCGCTTGAATAGATTGCCAGACGAACAAGAGAAGCAGCAGATAGAGAGGATTCATGCCCAAAATCTTTCAAGAACTGGAGGTCTCTCACTGTAATATAG
>CAZNYE010000466.1:0-3975 GCA_964577185.1 uncultured Pseudomonadales bacterium
GCCGTCAATACCTCTCGGGCATGCGCATGGACGGGAATCACATAGTCGTGGCCGTGGACACATCGGCCAGTATGCTCGACGAGAGCCTGGTCAACGCCATTCGCAAGAAGAACATGTCGGCGGAACATCGCCGAGGTTCAGAGAAGTGGTTGCGGACCTTACGCACCGCGAATTGGATCGCGGCGTCTCTGCCGCTTGAAAGTCAGTTTGAGCTCGTAGTATTCAACGAAAGGGCAGAAGCCATATTGGGCCAGACGCGATGGCGACCAAGTGCGACCGGAGACCACTTGCAGCGAGCCTTTGATGCCCTTGATGAAATCGCCCCGGAGGGAGGCACTAACCTTGCGGCGCTCATCGATCTTCTTGGGACTCTCTCTCCGACACCGGACCGGGTCTTTCTCGTCACCGATGGACTTCCGACCCTGGGGCGCAGAGTGCCCAGAGGCAACACCGTATCTGCGCGCGAACGCCTTGAACTCTTTTTCGATGCTGTCAACGTCGTCACGCCGGGCATGGTGTTCAACATCATTCTCCTGCCGCTTGAGGGTGACAACGCGGCGGCTGGCGCCTATTGGGAACTCGCCCGCAGCACGGGTGGGTCATTTCTTTCACCCTCCGCGGATTGGCCATGATCAAGCGAAGAGAAGGCGAGGACTTTGGCATGCCGTTCCTCGCCATGATTTGCTGTGGATTTGGTGGTCTGCTGCTGCTCCTCATGGTGACTGAAACTTCCGAACCACAAATCCACGAGAAGTCCATTGACGACTTGGAACAACGGGTTTCCGTGATGCGTGATGCCCTCTTGGAATCGCGTGGTGAATCGGATCAAGTCAAGCTTGAACTTGTCGACAGGCAAGTGGAGCTTGACCAAGAGGCCAGGGAACTCAGGGAACTTCAGGCGCGAATTGCGAGGATTGAACGAGAAATTCAAGATGCGGAAGAGAAGGAATTTCTGCTCGCCGAGCGTGCGCGCGGACTATCGAAGGCACGTCAATCCCTCACCGAGGAAATGCTTGCACTGCAGGCCACCGCTGGGGTGACAGGCAATAACGCCATAGGCGGCATCACCGCAGACAGCCAATACATCATCTTCGTGATCGACACTTCAGGCAGTATGTACAGTTACGCATGGCAAGGGGTTCGGCGAAAGGTTGGAGAAGTGCTCGCGGTCTATCCAGAAGTCAAAGGGATCCAGGTCATGAACGACATGGGCGACTATATGTTTCGCAGTTTTGCCGGTCGCTGGATGCCGGATTCCACGTCGGTGCGCACACAAATTGTAGATAGGCTTGCTTCTTGGAATCCTTTCTCGAATTCAAGCCCAGTTGAAGGCATTCAGCGGGCAATTTCCACCTTCTTTGACCCTGGGTTGGAGATTTCCATCTATGTATTCGGGGACGACTTTCAACAGAATAGTTCCATTCAGGGAGTCGTCGACGCCGTAGACCGCGCCAACCGGCAGAGCGAGCAAACCGGCAGGCGTCGGGTACGCATCCATGCCGTGGGATTTCCCGTGCTCTTTCAGCCTGGTGCGCCCGCGCAAGCGCGAGGCAGTGCGTACAGGTTCGCCGCGCTCATGCGCGAACTTACACAGCGCAACCTCGGTGCCTTTGTGGGTTCCTCGGAACTTCAGTAGACTCCGCTTATGTTCAGCCGACGAGAAAGAGGAACTCAGATTGCGGGTGTCTTCTCGCTCGTGCTGGTGCTGTGCGCCTGTGGCGGTGCCCAGGTCGAAATGCAGAGCAGCTACCCCCTGCCATTGGTGCAGCCAATACCCGTGTACGCAGGGCTGCTCACGGACGCTGAATTCATTGACTACAAGTACGAAGAGTCGATCGGCGGATTCGGTGACTGGAGCGTCTCGGTGGGGCGTGACCAGCAACGCATGTTTGAACAAACCATGCGTGGGCTCTTCGCTCGATTCTCAAGCGTGAGCGATATGGGCCAGGCGGCCATGGGGTCTGACCTCATACTAAAGCCTCACGTTGCCAAATTCGAAATCAGCATTCCCGAGCAGACGCAAACCGAATTCTTTGAAGTGCGCATCGTGTATCAGATTCAAGCGCTCGAACCACAGGGCCGCGAAGTCACCAACTGGACGGTGTCAGCCTATGGCCGTTCCGACACCCGCAACTTCCGAACCCTTGGCGGCTCGGAATCAGGCTCGGCGCTTGCCGCCGCCACCAGAACCGCGCTACGTGATGCATCGGCCTTGATCTCGCGTCAGTTTCCGCTGCTGCCAGATGTCAAGGCGTGGCTCGCAGAGCGGTCGGCGGGCTCTAATTGAGTTGAATTTGCACGCATGGCCCATATTCCTTATCTCTCGAACACACTGGATGCCGAACACCTCACCGCCTTGCAAGGATTCCTAAGACGCGATAACCGAGGGCTGAGTCAAGCGTGGGCGCTGCCTGCGACGGATTGTATGGCGATATGTACCTCACAGAGTATCTGAACCGAATTCAGACCAAGACTAGCACGTATTGAGTAGAGGGCGTAATATCAAGCTACAGCTTTCTAGGTGACAGTCCATGCGGAGATTCCTATGTATCGCTTCTCTCACTTTATTGCTAAGTGGCTGTGTCACTTCAAGCGTCCAGGTCTTGAGGGAGGGAAGCACGGGCATAGGCGGTCAAGACGCGGTGGTAGTACTCGGGAAGAATTTGCAGACCGCAGGCCACGAAACAGAAATCGAGTACATCGGGTGTGTTGGAAAGTCGTTGCTTGGCACCAGCACACCTTTTCAGGTGATCCCGCAGGATAAGTTCAAGGACATGACTTTTCCTTGGTTCGAACCCCGTTTCGCACCGAGGGAAATGCGCGAATTCAGTGTGCACATCGACGAACCACTCCTTCGCCAGCGCATCGAGTCTCTGGGTGTGCGCTACATCGTCTGGATTGAAGGCAACACGGAAAACACCGGCTCAACCGGAGGCATGACATGCGCCGCTTCACCAGCGGGCGCTGGTTGTTTTGGCTTCGTGAGCTGGGAGAAATCCTCTGAGTACGAAGCCTCCATCTGGGATGTCAGAAACAACGCAACTGTGGGTAAGATCAGCTCCCAAGCTTCGGGAACCTCATTCATGCCCGCGGTCATAGTCCCCGTCCCTATGATCGCACGCGTCCAAGCCAACGCCTGCAGCAACATGGCCGACCAAATAGGAGAGTTCTTGGCTGGTTGAGCCCGGGGCTCACACCAACAAGGGCGCGATCACCAGCGAAACGATCGCCATCACATTGATGAGGATGTTCATGCTCGGCCCCGACGTATCCTTGAACGGGTCGCCCACGGTGTCCCCAACCACGGTCGCCGCATGAGTGTCAGAACCTTTTCCGCCAAGATTCCCCTTCTCGACATACTTCTTGGCGTTGTCCCAGGCGCCACCGGCGTTCGACATGGTGAGTGCCAACAGTACGCAACCCAAGAGTCCTCCACCCAGAGCGCCACCAAGCGCCTCAGGCCCTATTCCGAAACCGACCGCAGGCGGTAGGCCGACAGCGATCACGCCGGGGATGATCATGCGACGAAGTGCGGCGCGTGTTGCAATATCTATGCATCGTTCAGTATCCGGCTTGCCGGTGCCTTCGAGCAGGCCAGGAATCTCACGAAACTGGCGACGGATTTCATTGACCATCTCCATGGCCGCATCGCCCACCGAAGTCATGGTCAGGGACGCGATGAGAAACGGCATGATGCCGCCAATGAAGATGCCAATCAGCACCTTGGGATCCCCGAGGTGTAATGAGAACTCGCCCTGCATACCGACGCTGATCGTTTCCACATAGGCGGTGATTATCGCCAAGGCCGCGAGCGCCGCCGCGCCAATGGCGAAGCCCTTTCCGAGGGCCGCTGTAGTGTTTCCGACCTCATCGAGGGAGTCCGTGATCTTGCGCGTTTGTTCACCAAGTCCACCCATTTCGGCAATTCCCCCGGCGTTGTCTGCCACGGGTCCATAGGCATCCACGGCCATGGTC
>CAZNYE010000467.1:0-5813 GCA_964577185.1 uncultured Pseudomonadales bacterium
CCCTCGTCCTGTCGGACGCTTCGCCTATTGATGCCAGAGAACTCACTGCCTTCCCGAACCCTACGTAGAAGGAGCGCAAGTCTAACTGCTATTAGTCCCAAAAACCGAGACTAACTTTTGTGATGTGCGGGAGATTCGTCCCATGTGCAAGAAGCCACTTTATCTGTAACGTCAATTCGCCCATTGCTATCGTCTCGCCAATTGCTAACCTATATCTTTCGCGATAGGCGCCATCCTCCACAATCGCAAGATTTTTCACGGTGCGAATTGCGGAGATCGTCCACTTACCATTTGTATGGAAAGGTCTGACATATGACATCGATAGCTGATCGGCTACAATTGCGATTAGAGTTTCCATAAGAAACGGTCATGGCTCACACGATAGACACCGCCGCAGCGATCCGCAGGCTCGAGGAAGCTGGTGTAGATGCTCCGGCCGCACGAGCAATTGTCCAGACTGTTGCTGAAGCCGAAGCGGAGCTCGCCACAAAGGCGGACTTGGAAGTGCTCAAGGCTCAGCTCACGACTCGCATTGTAGGTGCGCAGGTCGCAACTGCTGCGCTGCTTTTCGCGGCCCTTCGCTGGCTGGCGTAGGTCGAAAGCCTGTCCGTCGAGAAGGTCACCGCGTATTGGAGTAGGGTAAAGGAAACGCCAGATTCACATTGGACAGCTTGGTAGCGTGTAGCCTTGCGTGGGTGCGCTGGCTTGGTCGATCAGACCGAGTCGATCTGCCTTTCTGACCTTCAGACTTGCCTCGGCCTACTCGGTCGCTGCAACACATTGCCCAGTCTATTGGTGTCGAACATGAGCATTGCTACCGCTCTTACAGACCCTTGTCGCGCATGTGTTGCATCTCGGTATTGTAGGGGAAATGGGCGCCCAATTCAGTGAATTCATCTGCTGCGAGTGCTCCAGGATAACTTATGCATATGCGTCGCCCGCCCCTAGGCTTGATACATTGACACCCTCACGCCTTCCGCATCCCTCAATGCCCACCCTAGACAACATCTACAAACTCAATCAAATCCTCAGGAACCGCCGTCGTCCCGTGTCGGAGTCCACACTCATTCAAGAACTCGAATGCTCGCGCTCCACGCTCTTCCGCACCATCGAGACCCTCCGGGACCGCTTCGGCGCGCCGATAGAAAACCGCAGAGGGCGGGGCTACGTGTATGCCGGGGAGCAGCAGGATTTCGAGCTTCCCGGCACTTGGTTTCGCGCCCGGGAGCTCGAAGCGCTGCTGGTCATGGACAATCTGATCGCGAACTTGCAGCCGGGTGTGCTCGATGATCGGGTGGCGGCGTTGCGGGGGAAGCTGAACGCGCTGCTCGACAAGAGTACGGTGAAACCAGCGCCCAGGTTTCCGAAAGAGCGATTCAGAGTGCTCGCATCACATGCGCGGGTGGTGCCGAGCAAGACCTTTGAAGCGGCCGCGCAGGCACTGATCGAGCGTCGGATTCTTCGATTCCACTATCGCAACCGCAGCGATGGCGCTGCCTCGTCGAGAATCACCTCGCCTCAGCGCCTGGTGTACTACAAGGATCATTGGTACCTGGATGCTTGGGATGAGCGCAAGGATGCGCTGCGCATCTACGCGCTTGACCGAATGCGCGATGTGATCGTGGACAAGGATCCCGCGCGGGATGTTGGTTCAGATTTACTCGACCAAATCTTGATGCCCGGCTATGGACTCTTCGCGGGCGAGGCGCGAGCGCATGCCAAGCTCATATTCTCGAAGGAACGCGCCGAGTGGGTGTCGGAAGAGACTTGGCATCCAGATCAGCAGGGCAGGTTCTTGGACGATGGTGAATATGAACTCGTGGTGCCGTATTCGGACTCACGTGAACTGCTCGGAGAGGTTCTTTGTCATGGTCAGCATGTGCGGGTTGAGTCGCCAGAATCTCTGGTGTTGGAGGTGCGGGAAGCACTCTCTTGTGCGCTGCAAGCCTACGATAGGCGCTAGAGATTTCGTGTCCCCGATTGACCTTCAACTCCGCTGCCACCCAGGACATTCGGATTCGAGACAATATGTCGGTCCCGTGCTTTTCTGTATTGATCAGCCTTTAGAAGGCAATCAGATGAGAGGCGCTTGATAACATTTGTAGTGGAAATAAACTTGATGTGGGGAACAAGCAAACTGTCTGTCCATACAGTCGCCGGCTTTCAGGAACCTTGGTGCGTGAATTTGCGTTGCGATGCGTCCGGGGGATAGCTGTGTTCTGGTATCTGAGGATGAGAATCCGGTATGGATGGAACAGTGATTGATGCTCAAGCGGGCCCTGCAATTGTCGCGCTCGGCCAACCCTGTCAGGGCGGTCCCCTCTGTTTTGTCTCTGCGATGAACAACCCAAGCCCGAAATGGGAAGCGTACCCCAGAGCAAACGGCCCGGGGACAGGTTCATCGAATTCCAATTCGACGGCGTACCCGATGGCTCTTGGTGGCTGTGGGCCCCTCCTCCGCGCGACGACAAAGTGCCGAAATCGCCCGTAGCCGGGCGAATCTTGGAAAGTCAAGAATTTGATCGAATTGGGCCGGGGCAGTCCCCTAGATTCGAGTTCTGAAACGATCTGTCCTTGAAGGGTGTTTTTTCCTTTCCTTTTGATATGCCTGACAGGCACGAATGGTGTGAGCGAGCGCCATTTGAATGCCGTTCCTACAATTCGCCTGAGCATTGCTCCGTCTGCGCCTGAAATTCTCGTAATATCTCGAAACGACCCATATGCCGACACCGCAAGGCGCAAGGGCTCCAAGTCGCCTTTTGTGTATGTTCTTCGAGCTGCTCGAATAGCTGATTGCGCCCTGCCGCTCAACTCCATCGCGGCCCAAATGAGAACATGGTCCAAATGCCCATCGGCATCGAGGTCGAGCGGATGAATGTGCGTGTGCTGATGCTGTCCGCGAAGTGGTTGTCGATTCGCATCTCGCCCAAGAAGTTCTATGGGTGGCGGCCCGTCTCTCATTCCTGCCGAGAGACCCGCCAACGCACTGTGCAGAAGCTCTCCTTGGGGGAGGGTGCGTATGGTATTTGGCAGTGCATGGTTGTTCCCGCTTATATTGGTCACGGCAAGTAGTACGGCTGGAACAGATTTCGATCCGCGTGGAGCTCTCGCTTTTGGTGTGCCAACCGAGATTGCATCGGATGGACGCAGGTAAAAGGCTTTTCGGCTGCCTGGAGGTCGGCTCCAACCATGTTTTCGCAGCCAATTCGTGTCCTTCTGCAGGCAATCCAACAGGTCTTGAGGATATGGGTCGATTGCCTTTTGACGCTTCCTTTCAAGAGCCTTGGTCAGTTTCCGTCCTTCCGGAGGCTGAAGGTCAGGACTTGAGTGCACTCTCTCAACCTGCTTGTCGCGCCAAACTGAATAGTCGCCAACGCCGGTGGCTGACAGGAGAGCCACCTGTTCTTGGTCGTCGCTCGAAGAACTCTCAGCGGTATCGGGCACACAGTTGAAGGGTGGCACTTCTTCATCCTGTGGGACCACCCTAGCCTCCACCCAGCTCTCTGAACGTCCCAGATAGTTCATGTTCCCGATCAGTTCGTTCAGCACGCGGAGTTCGTTTTCGGACAGGAGTAATTCCGGCCACCTAACGTAGAGTTCCTGCTCCCCCAAACGCGCCCATGTGTCTAAAACCAGCGTCGTCTTTTCAACGCCCTTATCCAACACACCCTTTGGCATGTAATGCCGACTATGCGTGCCAACAGCCTGCGGTAAGTGGTAGCTTGGAAGCTCTTGGGCAAGAACTTCAATGAGTGAACGAGCGTCTCCTTGCGGCCCTTCGCCATTCCAGATACCGGAGGTGTAGCCCACCGATAAGAGAAACCGAAGCAGCCGCCACGGGGAAGGCGGCCACTCGATAAGCCCTTCGTTGACGTGGTGTCCGTATGGTGTCGCATGATAACGGCCAGACACAAATCGGAACGCGAGAGTCACGGTCATTGAAAGTGGTCCCCTAGAATAGCCCTGTCTGTACCATGAACCGGAAGGAGTCCACCTAGTCTTCGGACTTTCCTTTTTTCAATTCCTCTTCGTACGTGACAGTCCTGACTTCCATCAATTCTCGGCATTCGCTGATGGCCAACTTTAGCGCCTCTAGCAAGGCTTCCAATTGAGGTAGTTGCCATCCGTCAGGCCTTGTCGCTTGAACGTCTTGGTCAATGACCTCAAAATCGCAGGCGGTGCGCAGACGCAGTCCTTCAGTGGTGAGCGCGCGCAGCTTGTAGAGAGCCAGAAGCAACAACAGGCGCTCCACCGAGGTGCCCAGACCGTAGCCTCTGATCTGTGCCAAATCCAGGTTGACATAAAGGGTGATCGAATCGGCCGTGTACTCGTCTCGGGCAAAGGGGACATTGCCGAATCCTAAATTCGTTTCGCCGGACGGGTTCACGTGGTCGTTCTTCACACCGCCCGAAGCCGCAACTCGCACACCTTCCGCTTCAATGAAGGCCGACAGCGCGCGTGCTATTCGCAATCGACCCCCTGCAAGGTCCTTCTTAGCGAGAAACACGCCGTGCAGTAGCGAATTGACATCGAACTTTAGTAGGGTCGTTGCGAGTTTCTTTCGGTCAATTGGACCGGTGTCCGTGACTCCGACCTGTTCCCGGAACAAATTGAAAAAACTCTTGTCGCTTCCTTCCAGTATGTAAGGACTGTTGATTCGATGAGACTCCAAAATAGTGTCGGTGAGCAATTCCTCGCCGCGCGTCACTCGAACATGAGAAAGTCCGGTCAGAGCCTTGATGACATCCTGATTGGCTACGTCCCAAACAGTCAGTTCAAGGCGATTCGCCATACTCTGGGCGGATTCTACAAGGAGGTTTGTGCCTTCGCTCGTTTGGAAGGTTGCCGCACCGAGGGCGGGGAATCCCGTCGGTTGGAACCTCGAACCTTGAATTGGCCGCAAGGGAATCTTGAACAGTACTCGAGAGGATCCATTCAGAGTGGAGAGATCGATGGTCATAGCGACTCCTTACTTGGGTCTAATCGATAAAGGAACTTTTTAGCCGTTGCTTGACTGACGGGAAAGGCTAACGCCGCTCCCCACAATCGGGCAGAACTTGACGAGACGCTGCCGTTTCGAATCGAACATCGGACACCCGCAGTGCGTAATCGTCGCAAGGCGATTTCAATTGCGCTTACCCCGTCGCCAATTGCGAGGCGACGAATAAGCGCAGGATCGAAAGCTATGTCCAGTTGTGAGCCGCGCCATTGAATTGGCCAGGGCAACGCGCAGAGTTTGATGGCCAACCAAGCATCGTCGGGCCAATCGGAATCTTCAGGTGACCTGATAGGGATGTACTGCTCTGACCAGGCGGCTTGGTCAAGTGCCATGAGCGGGGTTGCCAAGGCAACCACGCGGTCCAAATCAACCTCCCCAACGATCAATTGGGAAAGATCGGTCATTCGAGCAGAACATCGAGGTGCCGAGCGTAGAGGCAAGTGCCGAATGCTCTTTTGAGATGCTTCCACAACTCGTCTCTCTACCAAGGCGAGCGCATCATCAACTCCCCGCCGACCTTCCAACACAACCTCAGGTTTGGATTCAAGCCGGGTAGAACCAATACTGCCCGATGTCGCGAATTTCGATTGCCACGGATCCAGAGGTAGCCAGTGCCGGCGAATCGCATCAATCGGCCGTCCAGTCTTGCGAAAGCCCTCCGCCTGCATCGCGAAGCTCAGGGCAAGGCGGAATTCTGTCGACCCGTCATTGCTCGCAGCGATCCAATCAGGGCGCAATTTAGGTACCGGCTGAGCGGGGAATCCGCTGCCGGTTCGCATGGTTTTCTCGATTTGACCAAGGCAGAGTAATGCTC
>CAZNYE010000468.1:0-2653 GCA_964577185.1 uncultured Pseudomonadales bacterium
CTTTTTTAGTACAGTCGCAACCCGCTCGCGGCTGGTATCAGCCGACCCGCCATGCTCAATAAACGCGGCTCGCAATGTGTCGCTCACTTCGACCCGCCGGTACAACCTGCCGGGTTCGAAGAGCTTGTTCAAACGACACAACTCAAGGGCGACTGCAGTACCAAAAGGTACTTTGGTGAGTTGACTTAGGATATCTATATTCACCTTATTATCCCAATAGGTCTTTTGTATCTAATATATCCTAATCTATCAAACTGTGTCGAATCCTTGTGGACTCCATGCCCTAGGCGTACTTCTCGAATACGCGCATCAGCAAGGAATTCCACCGTCGAGTGATGGTTGGGAATCTGCGCAATCAGCGGCCGACTAGGTAGGTATGCGCCTGCAAAGCGTGTACAGGCCTCAAGCTCAGCCTACAATTGCGCCATGAAACTCGACTACCTTGAACAAAGCACCGGGCCGAACCCGGTTGGAACGGTCATCTGGCTGCATGGGCTCGGGGCCGATGGCAGCGATTTCGAACCCTTGGTGCCCATGCTTGAGCTCGATCAGCCGCTCAACTTCGTCTTCCCCAATGCGCCCGTGCGCCCGGTCACCATCAATGCGGGCATGGCCATGCGCGCCTGGTATGACATAGACCCATCCTCTCCGCTCGATGCCAGCGAGGATGTAGAAGCCTCAACCCAGGCGCTGCTCGACCTAGTGAAGGAGAAGGTTGGCGAACAGGATTCTCAGAAGGCTGTATTGGCCGGATTCTCCCAGGGCGGTGTGATTGCCTTGAACGCACTGGTGAGCGCGACCACCAAGTTTCGTGGTGTCCTTGCCCTGTCAACCTATGTGCATAACGCCGAGGGTCTTGTCGAGGTGGTGCGCCTCGAGAACATGGGCACACCCGTCTTCATGGCACATGGCCTGCTCGATCCCATGATTCCCATTCACCGCGCGGTGACATCGCGCTCGGCCTTAAGCGAGCTTGGATTCGCAATTGAATGGCACGAGTACCGGATGGGCCACGAAGTCTGTCCGCAAGAGATCGCCGACATTGGCCGCTGGCTCAATTCCGTGTTCCGCTAGTGCCGGAGATGGCTGTGCATAGAATATTCGTTGACGGCGGTACGGGTACCACGGGTCTCGACATTCTGAGGCGTCTTGAGGTGCGTGACGACCTTGAATTGATTCAGCTCTGTGAAGAAAAACGGCGAGATCTCGACGCACGGGTTCAAGCGATTCGCGGCGCCGATATTGCGGTACTCTGTCTTCCCGACCAAGCGGCGGGCGAAATATCCGCGGCGCTTCAAGACGGAGAGGGACGGCTCTTGGATGCCAGCACAAGGCACCGCACCGCTTCTGGCTGGGTCTTCGGACTCCCGGAACTCGAACCCATGCAACGTACACGCATCGCTCGCGCATCCCGAGTGTCCAATCCTGGCTGCTATTCGACCGGATTCATACTGAGCGTCCGCCCCCTGGTGGATGCTGACATCCTTGGCGTGGAAGCAAGGCTAAGCGTACATGCGGTTTCGGGATATTCCGGAGGCGGCAAGCAGATGATAGAAAGGTATGAGCGATCAGCAGATGACCTGTCGGTGCGTCCCTATGCGCTTGAGCTCGATCACAAGCATCAGCCGGAAATGCGGCTCCACGCGGGCTTGAATCAAACGCCCTTGTTCAGCCCCATGATTGGGAGCTATCACAAGGGTATGATCACCCAAGTGCCGCTCTTCCAAGCGGACTTGCGGCGACCTGCGACCCAGACCCAAATATATGAGTTGCTGGCGGAACGCTATGAGGGAGAGCCTTTTGTTCGCGTCCATGTCCCTGGCGAGGTGGCGAGTTTGGACCAAGGCCAATTGGCCCCCGATGCGGTCAATGACACCAATCAACTGGATTTGTTTGTGTTCGGCAGGGATGAACGGATGCTGCTGACCGCACGCTTTGATAACCTCGGCAAGGGGGCATGCGGCGCCGCCATCCAAAATCTCAACCTGATGCTTGGCATCGACGAGTGCACAGGACTCATCTCATGAAGACATCATTCACGCTGGAGAATCTGAATGCTCTTGAAACGAGCGGGCGAAGACGACTGCTTGAGCAATTGCAGGGCGAATACCTCGCACTAAAGGCGCTGGGCCTTTCCTTGGACCTCACTCGCGGCAAGCCATCGTCAAAGCAGCTTGACCTCTCGGATGCCATGGACGGACTCTTGCAGGAAGGGACGGTGTCCATTGATGGCACCGACTCGCGCAACTATGGAATGCTTGAAGGCCTCATTGAAGGCCGGGAGCTTGGCGCCGAATTGCTCGATGCCGAGCCTGAAGAAGTCATCGCTTGGAACAATGCCAGCCTTACGCTTATGTACTACCTCGTCCATTTCGCGCACCACTTTGGCTTGTGCGACTTCCCGGCGTGGCAGTCCGAGGCTGGGACAGAAGGGATTAAATTCCTCTGTCCGGTGCCCGGCTATGACCGTCACTTCACGCTCACTGAGTCTTTTGGCATCGAAATGATCAATGTGCCGATGCTTGAGGATGGTCCGGACATGGATCTTGTCGAAGATCTGGTGCGCGACAATCCGCTCATCAAGGGCATCTGGAATGTTCCCAAGCATTCCAACCCGACGGGCGTGACCTACTCGGATGAAGTCGTGGACCGA
>CAZNYE010000469.1:0-4405 GCA_964577185.1 uncultured Pseudomonadales bacterium
GAGCAGGAGATGCCAAATGTGGACCACCTTGTCGCGCAGCTTCGCAAGGACTTCTCGCTTGGCGGGAAGCGAATTTCCGGTGTGGACAATCACGCACTTGTGGTTGGCGAGCCACTCTTTGGTATCGATCAGCGATTGCCGGGAATGCGTTATGCAACCTACAGCAAGTGCCCGGCGCCAGGTGGCCGCGTCAAGTCTTTCAATCGCGATGATGTTCTGTCGTATCCGGGGGTGGAAGAAGCGTTTGTCATTGAGCCTTGGGGCAGCGTGTGGGATCTGCGCTCCGGTGTGGCGATCGTCGCCGATTCCACCTGGCACGCGATTCAGGCCAAGCGAGGACTGGATATCGAATGGGACCTTTCCGATGCGGCCAATGACGATGTGGAGGCATCTCTCAGCACGGCACTCGCGCTTGAAGGTCGGCCAGGACCACTCGAAATCGAATCTCGGGGCGATGCCGAAGCAGCTTTTCAATCGGCTAAGAACCAACTCTCCGCGACCTACTCCTATCCATTTCTGTCGCATGCGCAACTTGAGCCGCAGAATTGCACTGCCTGGCACCGGGGCGAGCAAGAGGGCATAGAGATTTGGGCACCTTCACAGACCATCCACATGGGCAAGGCAATGACGGCGCAAATGCTTGAGCTTACTCACGAGAAGGTGATGGTTCACCAAGTTCGTGCCGGAGGTGGCTTTGGGCGGCGCCTCGCCAACGACTACATGTTGGAGGCGGCGGCGATCGCAAAACGTATTGAGGGCCCGGTCAAGCTCCAGTGGACGCGTGAAGACGACATGGCATGTGGTCACTACAGATCCGCCGGGGTCCACCATTTGCGTGCCGGTGTCGATGCGGATGGTCGCTTGGTCTCCTTTCAAAACCATCATGTGAGCTTCACCGCCGACGGAGAAAGGCCCGTTCGCGGCGGCCACTACAGACCGGGCGAGTTTCCATCGCTTGCGGTGCAAGAGGTGAAGGTCACGCAGACGCTGTTACCATTTGACACACCCATGGGATTCTGGCGCGCACCTGGATCAAACGGCATCGCGTTCGCGACTCAGTCGTTCTTGCATGAATTGTCGGTTGTCGCGGGTCGAGATCACACGGAGTTTTTGCTCGAACTCTTGGAAAATCATCCGGTGACGGATGAGAGCCCACGGAATTTTCACCCGCGCCGCGCCGAAGGCGTGTTGCTGGCGCTTGCCAAGCGCGATGCGGAACTTAGATCAAGTGCTTCGACCCCCGACCCCAACCAAAATGAACGCCGAGGACAGGGTGTTGCTTTCTACTTCAGTCATGCCGGTTACGTCGCGATCAACGCCGATGTGAGCGTTTCACAAGATAGGAAACTCAGGGTGCATCAGGTGCTTGTTGGTGTGGATGTTGGTCCGGTTGTGCATGACTCAGGTGCCAGAAATCAATGTGAAGGCTCGGTGATTGACGCGATGAGTACGCTTATGGGGCTTGAAATTACCTGCCGCGAAGGCTGCGCCGAGCAGGAGAACTTTCATGCCTATCCATTGGGGCGCATATCCATCACACCAAAGTTGATAGACATTACTTTTGTGGATTCTGACCACCCTTCGAGCGGACTCGGCGAGCCCGTCTTTCCGCCAGTGGCCCCCGCTATCTGCAACGCGATCTTTGATGCAACCGGTGAACGGCTGCGGCATTTTCCATTGTCAAAGTACGGCTACAGTTATGCTTAGTCGAGGCAAGTCCACTTTGATTCTCTGAGTCAGGTTCGGGGTCTTCTTCCTGCTTCCGCGCCTTGACTTGGGATCTCTTCATGTCACCGTGAATTGGCTGACGCTCCTACTTGAGTCACTCAACGCTTCGATGTCATCACACGCTCAAATGAACTCCAGCCGGCGGCGCTCCCTCAATGGAAAACTCCGGCCTATAGTTCGGAAAGTGCCCTTAGCGTCAACACTCGCACCAGATGTGCCCGATAGGTCGCTGAGGCGTGCAGGTCGCTATTGAAGTTGGTCAAATTGAGTGAGACGTTGGAAAGGTCTTTCACGTTTGGCCCATGACTCTCCGCTTCCGTCCAGCGGAAGGCGCAATGACTCGCGCCGGTCACACCGATACGCGCATAACGTTTGAACAGCGCGGCGAACACTCCGACAATCGCATAGCGTGATGCTGGGTTGGGGAATTTCACGTAGGCGCTGGCATCCGGAATGTCGAATTCGATCTTGGTGATCAGTTCCCCGGGCTTGAGCGCGGTCTGGAACAAACCGAGGAAATACCGATCCGCCGGAATCTTGCGAAGGTTGGTGTGAATCACGGCTTGTAGCGCGATAAGCGCGGCTGGATAGTCCGCGGCCGGGTCACTATTTGCAATCGACCCGCCGATGGTCCCGCGGTTTCTCACCTGCGCATCGCCTATGCCTCCCGCCAGTTGGCTTAAGGCTGGAATGGCGTCGCCTACTTCCTTCGAGGCCTGTACGTCGGCATGAGGTGTCGTGGCGCCGATAATGAGCGTATTGCGCGAACGGGATATGCCGTCGAGTCCCGCACCGGAGAGATCTACGAGCCGGGATGGCGCGTCGAGTTCCTGTTTGATCGACGGCAACAAGGTCTGGCCGCCCGCGAGGTATTTCGCGTTTTGAGACATGCGTTGCCGCCTGACCGCATCGCGTGCGGAGGTGGCTCGTTCATAGACAAATTCGTTCATGCGTGTCCCTCCTAAGCCCTTTTCTTTCGTTGCATGGCTCGCCACACCTTTTCACTCGTCGTCGGCATGGGAATATCCCGTACTCCGGCCGCCTGACTGACGGCGTTGATCACTGCCGCCGGTGCCCCTATGGCACCTGCCTCGCCGCAGCCCTTGACTCCCAAGGGATTGTGCGTACAAGGCGTGACCGTGGTGTCCACCACATAGTTGGGAAGATCGTCCGCCCGCGGCATGCAATAGTCCATGTAGCTGCCCGTGAGCAACTGTCCGTTCTCGTCGTAAACGCCGTGTTCAAGCAAGGCCTGGCCTATGCCTTGAGTCAGCCCGCCATGAACTTGCCCTTCCACGATCATGGGATTGATGACTTCACCGAAATCATCGACGGCTATGAAGGCGATGATCTCAATGCTCCCGGTTTCGGGGTCAATCTCCACTTCACAGACATGCGTACCAGACGGATAGGTGAAATTCTGTGGATCGTAGAAGGCCTTCTCCGCAAGTCCGGGTTCGACCTGGTCGGTGGGTACGTTATTTGGCACATAAGCCGCAAATGCGACTTCTCCAAACGTGAGGGACTGATTGCTCGTTGGCGCTGAGAAGACACCCTCGTCGAAATCAACTTCCTCGGGCTCGGCACCGAGCAGGTGTCCGGCAATCTGCTTGCCCTTGGCAATGATCTTGTCGCTGGCGCGAACGAGCGCTGAACCACCCACGGCGATAGAGCGCGATCCATAAGTGCCCAAGCCAAAATCAATACGGCCGGTATCGCCATGTATGATCTCCACCTGGTCAAAAGGTACGCCTAGCTTCTGCGATACCACTTGCGCGAAGGTTGTTTCGTGTCCCTGTCCGTGGCTGTGCGATCCGGTGAAGACTGAAACGGAGCCAGTGGGATTCACGCGGATCTCGGCGCTTTCCCACAAGGCAACACCAGCTCCGAGATTCAGTGCGAGTTGCGAGGGTGCCAATCCGCAGGCTTCTATGTAGCAGGACAGGCCAATGCCTCTGCGCATGCCCCGCCTCTCGGCATCGCGCCGACGCTGTTCAAAACCTGCATAGTCTGCCAACTTCAAGGCTTTATCGAGGCTTGCCTCGTAGTTGCCGGTGTCGTACACCAGGGCCACAGGCGTCTCATAGGGGAACTGATCTGGGCGGATAAAGTTCCGCCGCCGAATCTCGGCCGGATCCATATCCAGTTGACGTGCGGCGGTTTCCACGAGTCGCTCGACGACAAAGGTCGCTTCCGGACGCCCAGCACCCCGGTAGGCGTCCACAGGGCAGGTGTTGGTGAAGGTGCCTTGTACTTCAACATATATGGCGGGGGTTGCGTACTGTCCGGCCATGAGCGTGCCGTAGAGAAAGGTTGGAACGGAAGATGCGAATGTCGAGAGATAGGCACCGAGATTGGCCTTGGTTGACACATGCAAGCCAAGGAACTTCCCTTCGTCATCGAGAGCGAGTTTCGCCTTGGTGATGTGATCTCTCCCATGGGCATCTGTGAGGAAGGATTCGGAGCGTGTGGCGGTCCATCGAACTGGGCGAAGCAATCGTTTCGCGGCCCAAGCCACCGCGACCTCTTCCGTGTACACAAAGATCTTGGAGCCGAAGCCGCCGCCAACGTCCGGTGCGATGACGCGCACTTTGTGTTCCGGTGCGAGTTGCACGAATGCGGCAAGTATGAGGCGCAGCAGATGTGGATTCTGCGAGGTGCAGTGGATTGTGAACTC
>CAZNYE010000470.1:0-11028 GCA_964577185.1 uncultured Pseudomonadales bacterium
GATCTGACTATATTATGGTCTTCGCTGAAATTCATATTCATTTAATTTTGCCCCATTATCTTGTCTAAAGTCTTGAATACGATATTTCGTTGAATCTCGTTCGAACCGCCATAGATGGTTGCAGCTCGTAGATCAAGGTAACGGGGGGCCGCAGTCACAGAATGATCGGGTAGCAATTGCAGTTCTCGTCGCCCGCACTCCAGTGCGCGCTCTTGGCTTGTCACAACCAATGGGCCAGAGGCAAGGATATGAAGTGACGAGAGCCTTTGCTCTAATTCTGTCCCGAGGACCTTTAGAATCGAAGGTCCGACGCTTGCCTCAATTTCTGCATCTCGATAAACACTTATTCGTAGGAATATTGCTTCCAATGCCTGTATATCGCATTGAGCGAGTGCGACCTTCTCCATGAATCCGGGATCTTCACTGAGCTTGCGTCCGTCCGCGGTTGTTCTGCTATTCGCCGCTTCTAGTATCAGCCCAAGATGCTTGTAGAGTGATGGGAGACAGACAGCTTGATCCCTTTCGAAGTTGAGCAAGTACTTAGCTACTTCCCAGCCGTTCCCTTCGCCTCCAAGAACATTGCCTCTTGGCACTCTCACATCTTGAAAGAAGACCGAGTTCTGTTCTCGTATTCCATTCAGGTTACGTATCGGGTCTATTGATATGCCGTCAGAACCTAGGTCTATCAACAAGAACGTAATGCCTTTTTGTGGCGGCCCTTCATCGGACGTTCTTACCAAGCAGAAAATCCAATTGGCTAGGTGAGCGTATGATGTCCAAATCTTTGCCCCGTTGACTATGAAGTTATCACCGTCAGGGACAGCCCTCGTTGTTAAAGATGCGAGGTCCGAGCCAGCATTTGGTTCTGAATAGCCCTGGCACCAGATATGCTCGGTGGAAAGTATTTTTGGTAAGAAATATTTTTGTTGACTCTCGGTGCCGTGGCCAATGATGGTCGGCCCACACATATCGAGACCCATCAGCATCTGTCCGGGGGCGCCGGCTAAAACCGACTCTCTGCGATAGATATAATCAACTGGTTACTCACTGAAAAAGGGTTTTTCAGGGCCGACTCAGTACCGGTTTGAGTATCTGCGCGGTCGTGTGCCCATGCTCAAGAAACTGGCGGATGAGCAGCGAATCGAAGAAATCAACGAATTCCACGATGTCATCGTCTATGACCTTGCGAAGGCGGGGCTGGACATGGGGCACGAGAACATGTTTTCCCCTGATTCTGTGGTTATCGCGGGTGGAGGATCCAATGGGATGGAACGCCCCGATGACTGGAAAGAGGTCATATGTCGCTATGCCGGTATTAAGGCGATTTTTGATGCGTACGGCATGTCTGAAGTCATGGGGTATCACGTCCGCTGTAGCCACAATCGCTACCACACCCCGCCGTGGATTATTCCCTTTATCCTGGATCCGGAAACCAGTGAAACGATGTTTTTTCCAAGGTGATTAGTGAGGCGAACGCCGCTGGCTGATCGAACAGACAAATGACCGGCGAGTTGTCCCCTTTATTTTGATGCGGGCGATTATGGACCGCGCGAACGCAGTCTAGCCCAAGGCGAAAGCCTTCTAGTCTATAATTCAGGCTAGTCTCAAATTCTGGTCGAAAAAAATGGCGATGACGAGTGGGAAGTTCCGGGTAACCGCCTATGAGTGCAAGACAAGACAGGCAGAGATATTCCGGCGGGCTGCGGCGGGCGAGACTATCATCGTCACGAATAACGGAATTGCCCAAGTGGAAATCCGCAAGGCGCCTGCCGACGAGGAGAGCGTTATCCGCGCGCTGGAGGCGCTTCGTGCGTTGTACGCGAGTCAGCTCGCGGTGAGCGCGACCGGCAGTCACGTGGAATTGCGACGGATTCAGGAAGAAGGACGAGACTGATTGCGGTGCAGATTATCGTATTGGACAACAGCATCAACACGCGCTTGCTCTGGCCGGATTCAGAGAGGCCTGAGAACAATCAATACGCGCTCGATGTCCTGAGCCAAGCGACTGAAGGCAGCGTATTTCATGTGCCGACGATCTGGCACTATGAGCTTGCTCACGTTGCGGCGAGATTGGTGCGTAACGGCGAGGTTTCGCAGGCAAGTGCGATGCGCTATTTCGAACAAATATCTCTTCTGCCGATCATAACGGATGTTTCCAGCCACGCAAACGCGGTGAAGGCGACTTTCGCACTGAGTATTCAATTCGATATTTCCACTTATGACGCAGCCTATTTGGAGCTTGTATTGCGGCTCGGAGGTAAGTTGGCCACTAACGACACGCGGTTGCGAGCAGCTGGCCAGCGCGCTGGCGCATCTCTGTATCTTATGAAATGACCGACGATCTACACTACCTGTCAGCAACCGAAGCGCTTGCCAAATTTGCCAGCGGCGAGCTGTCGCCCCTTGCCCTGATGCAGGCGATCATTGACCGCGCGAATGCGGTCGAACCCAAGGTGAATGCCTTTTCGCATACCTTCTATGACGAAGCGATGCAGCAGGCAAGAGAGGCTGAGCAGCGTTATCAGAACGGAACGGCCAGGCCGCTTGAGGGTCTATCGCTCGCCGTCAAGGACTCGATGCACCACAAAGACAAGCCCTTTGTGTTAGGCAGCATGTTACTCAAGGACAATGTCGGAACATCCACCGAACCTTGGTTACAGCGGATGTTGGATGCGGGAGCGATTGTTCACGCCAGAACCACCACACCGGAATTTCTGTTTAATGCGACGACTTACTCCCGCCTGAATTAGGCGAGTGATTCTTGTGGGAACGGTCGAAGCACATGGCTCAATAGATTCAAGGAAAGAAGAGTGAATCTGAAAGACAAATCAATGATTGTTACCGGTGCCAGCAGCGGTATTGGCCGGCAAATCGCCCTGAAACTTGCCGCTCTGGGATGCCAAGTAACGCTGGGGGATGTAAATGAAAGCGCGGGGCTAGAGGTCGTTTCAGACATCGAATCCGCAGGCGGGCGGGCTCAGTATGTCAGAACCGATATATCAGACGAATCCAGCGTGCAGCATATGGTCGCATCGGCAGTATCGACGTACGGAAAGCTCGATGGAGCCTGCAACTCCGCGGCCATTCCCGGGTGCAACAAACCCTTGACAGAGATCAGCGTGGAAGACTGGGATCGCGGTCATGCGGTCAATGCGCGCGGAACCTTTCTTTGCAACAAACACGAGATTGCAGCCATGCTGGAAAAGGGTGGCTCGATTGTGAATATCTCATCGACTGCTGCCGTGAGAGGTCTCTATGGGTTGGCGGATTACTCTTCCACCAAGGCTTCGATTGTGAGCGTCACGCGAACCGCGGCGATTGAATTCGCGTCTCAAGGGGTGCGGGTGAACGCCATCATGCCTGGCTTTACCTTGACCGAGCACGGCAAGAAGTCGCTGAAAGAAAATCCCACGTTGGAGGCGCAGACAATTGCGTTACATCCTATTGGCCGAGGTGCCGAGCCTGAAGAGATAGCCGAGGCAGTATGCTGGCTGCTATCTGACCAGGCCAGTTATGTGACTGGCGCAGTGGTTGCCGTCGATGGCGGCATGACTGCCTGACAGCTGCAAAAACTCATATTGGAACTCTCCTGAATCTCTCGCGACCTTCTGTTTGGAATTTTGTTTGACCCAACCAAAATTGGTGTGTAACGTGGTTGCATTCGACCGCATTGGTGTTCAAGTCCACGAGATTATGCAAATGCAACTTGATGGCGAGCATCGTCGTCGGGCAAGGCGTCTAGTCCGATGAACGCCGAAGTGTCGACTTCCGCCCCCACGGAGACGGACGAATTACTCGGACGTGCAGTAAGCACGGTCCCTCGAGCCACAATGAAGCCGTGGCTCGGAAAGGTCCACGAAGGCGACTGTGTGCAACTCATGGACCAAATGCCGGCCGAGTCGATTGACCTGATCGTGACAAGCCCGCCATACAACATCAAAAACAGCACCGGCAACGGACTCAAGGACGGGCGGGGTGGAAAGTGGAAAAACGCGGCGTTGGTACAGGGGTATTCACACCACGACGATTGCATGCCCCATGAAAGATACGTCGAGTGGCAAAGAGAATGCCTTGCGGCAATGATGCGTGTTCTCAAGCCGAGCGGAGCGATCTTTTACAACCACAAGTGGCGCGTGCAGGATGGACTGTTGCAGGACAGGTCAGACATTGTCTCGGGCTTTCCGGTTCGGCAAATCATCATTTGGAAGCGCGACGGTGGCTTAAATTTCAACCGAGGGTATTTTCTTCCTACTTACGAGATAATTTATCTCATCTGTAAGGCGGATTTTAAACTGCCTCCGAAGGTGAATGCGGTGGGAGACGTGTGGGCGATTCCGCAAGAAAAGAATAACCCCCATCCAGCGCCATTTCCGGTTGAACTTGCAGAAAGGTGCATCAGAGCAACGGACGGAGACATAGTGCTGGACCCGTTCATGGGTTCCGGTAACACTGCGATAGCTGCCGAGGCGCACGGTAAGGATTGGATCGGCATCGACATAGCACCCGACTATTGCAGGATGGCAAGACAGAGAATCGAAGCGGCGAGGGGACTGTTCAGGGATTGATACATGATTCAACCGCCCAAGAATAAGGCGGAGGTGCTCGAACGCTTGCGCGAAGTCATTCGTCACGGCGAATATCTCATGGAGGGTGCCCGGTACAGGGGAGCAGGTGGGCGCGGCATGTTCTTGGAGGACTTGCTTGGCCTAACCACCGGCAGCGCCGACATCCCCGATGCTGCCGGATGGGAGTTGAAAACCTACACTCCTAAAACAAGCCTTGTCACGCTACTCCATAAGGAGCCGAACCCGCCCGGTGTTGTGCGGGACCTGGTGAGCAACTATGGATGGAGGGATGGCCAAGGCAGACTTAGTTTTCGACACACGATACGAGGAAGATCGGATAGGTTTAAGGTGGAAGAGGGCGAAGACAAAGTCATTGTGCGGCCCGTGAGTCGGAAAAGCAGTATCGATCCCTACTGGACGAATAACGAATTGATGCTCGCCGTTGGTGCGAAACTTCGGCGTCTTATGCTCGTGCAGTGTCAGGGAAGCGGGAATGACAGAGTGACATATCTGCGCGTGGATTGCTTCGAGAACCCTGAGTTAACTGAGTTCGCCTACCATTTGGTTCGGGGTACCATCGCTATTGACTTTGACGCAAGGGAGGCTCGACCAGGCAGCGATGCACTACGCAATCATGGCACCAAGTTCAGAATTGCGCCTGACGACGTGTGCAAGATGTACCTGAACAAAGAGCGCATCAATTGATTGAAGCAAGAGCGAAACTCAATGAAATCGCGATCCGATCTTTATCGGGAGTACTC
This sequence comes from uncultured Pseudomonadales bacterium, assembly GCA_964577185.1. Taxonomy (GTDB): domain Bacteria; phylum Pseudomonadota; class Gammaproteobacteria; order Pseudomonadales; family Azotimanducaceae; genus Azotimanducus. The sequence continues at coordinate 5,327 of CAZNYE010000470.1, forward strand.
CTCACGTTCGTTGTGGCATGCAGCAATGGGTCACCGCCATTGGGCCCGATTGCCGACGACGACTGGCTGCACCACGCCAAGACTCACAGCGAACAGCGATTTAGCACGCTGACGCAAATCAATTTCGACAATGTGAGTAGGTTGGGTCTGGCTTGGTACCAGGAGATTCCCAATGCTCGCAGTCTGCCCGCAACGCCCTTGGCCGTGAATGGCACCCTGTACTACGCCATTGATGGTGGTTCTGTTGTCTATGCAGTTGACGGCAAGAACGGCGATGTGAAGTGGCAGTACACGCACAGATTCGCGAGCTCTGATCGCATGCGCCTCAGCATGGGCGCGCACCGTGGCGTTGCTTACGATGACGGACGAGTCTTCTACGGTACGGCGGATGGCTTTCTGAACGCACTCGATGCACAAACCGGCGAATTGCTTTGGTCGGCGTACACCTTTCCAGAGTTCGACCGCGTCTACATAGGCACCAGCAATGGCAGCCCCTATGACCCGGCGCTGCGCAGTCCCGGGGGTGGGGACAACTTGTTTCTCTGTTCGATCGTGGCGCTGGACGCCGATAGCGGGGAATATGTCTGGCACTATCAGGTGAATCCACGTGAAGGCTGGGACTACAAGGCCACCATGGATATTGTCTTGGCTGATCTGGATATCGACGGGTCGCCGCGCAAGGTGCTGATGCAGGCGCCTACCAACGGATTCTTTTATGTGATTGACCGCAGCGATGGCAAGCTGATTTCCGCAGAGAAGTGGGGCGGCAAGGTGAACTGGGCATCGCACATTGACTTGGAAACTGGTCGGCCTGTCGAGGCTGAAAATATCCGTTACGAGAAAGGGCCGGTTGAAATTTGGCCAGGTCATAACGGCGCGCATAATTTTCAGGCGATGTCTTTTAGCCCGCAGACCGGTCTCGCATATATCCCGCATCTCGAAATGGGAATGATCATGGGCAGTGTGGGCGCCGCCTTCGAAGCGCAGCAGCAGATGCTTAGCAAATATTTTTACGCCTTGAATTCCGGTGCGTTGATGAGCGCCTACCTCGACAATAGTGAGCACGGAAGCAAGGGTTCGCTGATTGCCTACGACCCATTGACGCAGTCTGAAAAATGGCGAGCCGTCACAGACTCCTACTGGAACGGGGGCACCATGGCAACGGCAGGCAACCTAGAGTTTTATGGCACTGCGTTGGGAGAGTTTGCTGCTTACCATGCAGGTACGGGAGAAAAACTCTGGGCTTTCGATGCCGGGCTGGGCATCATTTCATCGCCGATCAGTTATGCGGTCGATGGTACGCAGTACGTATCTCTGCTGGTGGGCTATGGTGCTTCTGCCTCCATGGGGCTACCCGCCTTCAAGCAGGGCTGGAAGTATGGCAAGCAACCCCGGCGTTTACTGACGTTTGCGCTCAATGGGGACCAACAATTACCACCCACGAACGAGCGGGACAAGGGAGTCATACCAATAGAAGTGGCGGATTTCGTACCTGATCCCGGACTCGCCGAACTGGGCAATGCCGTGTACCACATGGCTTGTGCCGGTTGTCACGGCATGATGTTGGATGCCGAAAGCGTTGCGCCGGACTTACGCGAGTCTCTTGTATCCGCCAATCTGGGTGCGTTCAAAGCAATTGTTCGCAGCGGCGTCATCGCAAGAGGCATGCCTGAATTCAGCGAATTCAGCGATGAACACCTCGACGCTATGTATCACTATGTTCGAAGCGGCGCGTTGAGGGTGATGTCAGGCGAATCTGCTGAAGCCTGCGAGAACTGCCCTGTTGGGGGTTGATCGCTTCGCAGCGGGCCGGGCATGGTGTCTGCGCAACAAAAAATCCCATTGGATTGGCTTGAAAAAAATCACCATAGACAAGGACATTTTGAATGAGTTCTTCACTTTCAGCCTGAAATTCAATGGAGTTTTCCGTTGCGCGATAAGTTTTGGTCGCGCTTCGTTTCTGCGGCGCAGACTCCATGCCCGGCCGCTACGGGAAGACCACACGGCATTCGTAGGAGCGGGCCCGCCCGCCCTCAATGAATGACGAGACGACTAATTCTGATTGTGTCGGTCAATTCTCAATGTCCGAAGCTATAGCAGAGAGACCATCAGCGCCCTGCTGCAGGTAACTTGTTGTCCAACATGTCCAGCCAGGCGTATTGCAGCGCCTCGGCACCCCGCAGCCAATCCACCTGTAGTTGATCCTTGATGGTCGCTGCCACATTCAGGCTGGCCTCCATGGCTTTCGACATGGCCACACCCGGCCCCCACTCCTTCTCGCGGGTGGCGATATGCGCCGGGGCGAAGAAGAACTCGGGCTGTGCCCCCGGCAGACCCTCGGGCCGGTCCGCTGCCTCCCAGTGGGTGGCGCCCACCATGATGCTGGCCTTCATGTTCTCTCCCAACAGAGAGTGTAATTTTGACGTAAGGCCTCCATTGCCCGACATGTCCACATAAGCTGAGGGCAGGCCGGTGTCTATCTGGTCTTCTTCGCCGTACAGCACCACTTGATGACAACAACCAAGTTCCAGCACAAAGTCACGATTGCCTGCTGAGGTCAATCCAACTACTTCAATTTGGGCATCTGTTGAATCGCGAAGCATCTGCGCCAGGCCGATACCTGTCTTGGAGGAGACAGACCCAATCAGCACTTGGCTGGCGCCGAAAAAGTCGCTGTGGTTGAGGTAGTCGCAGAGCAAGAACGAAGTGGCGAACAGTGGGAACAGCAGGCACCGTTCGGTTTCGAATGCTCGCATGACTTCTGGTTCGGCCGAACTGCGGCTGTAGTTGTTGTAGACCGCCGGCAAATCTTTGCGGTGCTCGCTCACGTCGGCAAATCGTTCTTTCTTGACACGACCGGGGCGCAGCAAGGCATGGCTGGCCATGGGGAAGAAGCCCCACAGGCGTTCACCCACGGGCACCTGACCGCAGTTAGATGCGATGACATCGCCAAAGCCCCAGACTGGTACCTTGCCCCAGCTGTCCTCAGCCGGATAGAACTGCCAGTAGCCGATCATGTCACCAGCCACGGCATAGGTGACGTTATTGGCGGTGAGGCCGAACTTGTCGATGGCCACCAGTATCTCGCCATCACCCGGAGCGGGTAGGGTGCCTTGGATGATATTGGTGGCGCGCAGATCTCCTCGCTGCACCAATAATTCAGTTTGTTGCGTCATATCTATTTGCCTCGCAAGAGTGAATCGTGACAACTGCGGACATTGTGGCAGGCATCGTGGCAGAATCGGGCGACATCGGGCGACCCACTGGATAGGAATGAAGGTGTGAAGATCATTTTAGATGCTTGGTTTTTTTCTGACACTCAGAATACGAGGCTTATGAGCGAGGACCGTTGCTTCCGCCAATACGAGTGCGACGTGATATAAGCTGCGCTCCCCGGGAACAACCTCTTATTGCTGCCCTCAGATACAGACAAGTACGTTCCTCTCTAAAATATGCGCTCTTGGCGAAGTCTCGCCGATAGTCTTTGAGGAAATCGCATGGAAATCCTTAGAACGCCGGAAGATCGCTTCGAGCATCTCGTGGACTATCCCTTCCCGCCGCATTACATTGAGCTTGAAGACGGTGAAGGGGGACACCTGCGCATGCACTACCTGGATGCTGGGCCTCGGGATGGACAGGCCGTACTCTTAGTGCACGGACAACCCACTTGGTCCTATCTCTATCGCAAGATGATTCCGGTGTTGACCGAAGCTGGTCATCGAGTAATCGCCCCCGACCTGATCGGCTTTGGCAAATCTGATAAACCAATCGAGCGCGAGGACTACACCTACGCACGCCACGTGCAATGGCTCGCTGGACTGGTGCGCGAATTGGCGCTTGCGGACATCACCTTCTTCGGGCAAGACTGGGGCGGACTCATCGGCCTTCGTGTGCTCGCCGAGATGCCTGAGCGCTTTGCCCGCGTGGTCATCAGTAACACAGGTCTTCCAGACGCGTCAGGTGTTCCCATTGAGGAGGCGCCCGAGATGCATCGAATCTATGATGGCTTGGAAGTGCCAATGCTCATGGATCTGCCGAGGCACTTTCAGGCGAACACGGGCGGATACGGTTTTCTCTATTGGGTCAAGTTTTGTGCAGAAACGCACGAACTCCCCATTGGTCTCCTTGTGGGAGGGCTATCAGGACTCTCCGCACAGGAGATTGCCGCCTACGATGCGCCATTTCCCGACGAGAGCTACAAGGCCGGCGCGCGTCAATTCCCCTCGTTGGTGCCCATCATTCCAGACAATCCGGCAATTCCCGCGAATCGCAAAGCATGGGAGGTCCTTCGTGGTTTTCACAAGCCCTTCTTGACCACCTTCAGCGATTCTGATCCGGTGACTGCAGGCGGGGAGAGGCGGTTTCAGCGGGAGGTGCCCGGGGCAAAGGGGCAGCCCCATGTGACCATTGAGGGGGTGGGACACTTTCTGCAGGAACAAAAAGGAGAAGAATTGGCGGGCATCATCTGCGACTTCATGGCGGCAAATCCATAGTCGTGGACGCACCCACGACAGCCGTCTCGACCCATGAACGTTTTATGCGGCGAGCCCTCGAACTCGCGCAGCAAGCGCAAAGCTTGGGCGAAGTGCCTATCGGTAGTCTTGTGGTCATGGATGGAGAGATCATCGGTGAAGGCTTCAATCAGCCGATTGCGATGCGCGATCCAAGTGCACATGCTGAGATGCTCGCCTTGCGGGCCGCAGCCAAACAAGTCGGCAACTATCGCTTGGTCGCGGCTTCTCTTTACGTGACCATTGAGCCCTGCATGATGTGTTGCGGAGCCCTCGTACATTCTCGGGTTGATCGACTTGTATTTGGCGCAAGAGAACCGCGTTCGGGCGTCGTGGTCAGTAATGCAGAATTACTGAAGAGCGCTTGGCACAATCACTTCGTGCAAGTCACCGAAGGAATTCTCGCCGAGGAATGTGGCAGCCTTCTGCGAGAGTTTTTTCGTGAGCGTCGGCGGGAGGCCTCAAGCGCATGACGCAGGTGCTTTCGGGTCCGCCAGCCATGTCCGCTTTTCGCTTGCAACGATTATTGCGGGATGCGCAGCGCCTTTGTCCTTCCCTCGAAGGGCTGCGTGCGACCTACCTGCATTACCTCTCTTCGCCGCTGAGTGGACAGTCCCTCGAACGGGCGCGCTCATTGCTCTCCTATGGTCCCGAACCTGAGTATGCGCAAGCGGAAGAAGCGTTCTTCTGCCTTGTGCTGCCACGCGAGGGCACGGTGTCGCCTTGGTCGAGCAAGGCGACCGATGTCTTTCATACCTGTGGACTTACTGAGTTGACGCGCGTGGAACGTGGCGTGAGATGGGACATCATGGGCTCTGCTGATGAGCGCATCTTGCCGCTCTTGCATGACCGCATGACCATGCGGGTGTCCTTTTCCTTGGATGCTGATCTCTTTTCTGCTCCGACCTCGGTGGAATCGCTTGAAGTGATTGAGCTAGGGCCGGACGGTATTTCAGCACTGCGCGAGGCCAATCTGCGTATCGGCCTAGCGCTTGTCGACGAGGAGATAGAGTATCTCTATCAGCTTTTTCAAAGTGCCGGGCGCCATCCCACGGACGCCGAACTCATGATGTTCGCACAGGTGAATTCGGAGCACTGTCGACACAAGATCTTCAACGCCAAATGGCATGGCGTAGACGAAGCGAGGTCACTGTTCGACATGATCCGCCATAGCTCGCAATTGGCTACGAA
>CAZNYE010000471.1:0-2503 GCA_964577185.1 uncultured Pseudomonadales bacterium
GCCCCGACGCCAGCGCCCCCGCGCCGCCCCCGCGGTACCGGCGCACCAGCCGCTTCACCTGCCGAACAGACAACCCAAGGCGAACCGCCGCGTCTCGCTGCCTCATCACCCCCTCCGACGTCGCGGCAACGACCGACACCCGATCCAGTTCCACAGCGCTCATTCCAATGACCTCCTTGCTCATGTCCACTCCCGTGACAAAAGGGGACATTTCTACTTTGCACTAAGGGGACATTACAGCTTTGCGCTAACAGCAAGCTGGACATGCCAGCAATTCCCGCTAGAGGGCTGGGAATATGAGCCTTTTGAATTGCCAGAAGTGACTGCCGGGTGGTCAGCAACTGTTGACTAATCTGTCCAACGCGATTTCCGAAGGTAATCATTTCCGGTCGATTCTACCCAACGAGCCAGCTCACCTTGATGTTCCCGCTTCCAAAACACAGCTTCTGTTTTCAAACAATCCATCAGGAATTCACAGGCCTCGAACGCATCCCTTCTATGCGTACTCGCCACAAGCACCAACACTATGTCCTCACCTGGATGCAAGGCACCGATTCGGTGGATGATAGTAACACCCAGGAGCTCCCACCTGGATGCGGCTGTATCAGCAATGGCCTCAATGCTTTTTTGTGTCATACCCGGATGGTGTTCGAGTTCAAGCAGCGTTACGTCACCTCCACGCACCACACCGGTGAAGGATGCCAATGCCCCTATGCCCTCCCCGAGGGCATCTCGCAGTGAGTTCACCTCCTTAGCGAGGTCAATGGGATCTCCGCCGACCAGCACGCGGCGCATCTTCAACCTCCGGTCACGCCGGGCATGAAGGCAACTCGGTCACCAGCCCGAACCGGCGCATTCAGCTCGGCGAACTCATCATTGACCGCCACTCGGGTGCGCTCGGCCAATAATTCTGTGCATTTGGCTTCTCCCAAGCGCTTCACCACCCAAGCGCGCACATCTGCCACACAGCCAAGTTCCACCGCCTCCGATGCCGGAACTATGAGCATTCGATACCCCATGGCCTCGCGGAGCGATGCGAAGAACTCGATTTCTATGGATGGGTGCTCTGTTGCCATCAACCTGCTTACAAGCTGTCCTCGCGGGTATAGGCGCCAGATGCGCCACCCGACTTCTCGACTAAGCAGACTGACTCAAGCGACATGCCTCGATCAGCTGATTTGCACATGTCATAGAGCGTCAAGGCTGCGATACACGCTCCGGTGAGTGCTTCCATTTCAACGCCCGTCTTGCCATCCACTTGGCAGGTGACCACGACTTCGAGTTGGTGGTCTGAGACTGGATTGATTTCCACTTCCGCTGCGGTAATGGGGAGCGGATGGCACAGCGGGATGAGTTCCGAACACCGCTTACAGGCGGAGATGCCAGCGATGCGAGCCGCCGCAAGCACGTCACCCTTGGGCAGCTTCTGGGAAAGGATGGCGGCGAGGGTGGATGGAGCCATGTTCACTAGGGCGCGAGCGCGCGCATACCGCTTGGCGACCTCCTTCTCGGAAATATCCACCATTCTCGCCGTACCGGCCGCGCTCAGATGTGAAAAGTCACTCATTAACCAGATGTTGCGGACACAATTGTCGCCAAACGTTAGCACACTGGCGGTTCCTGATGTTCGGTCGCTGCTCCGAGGCGAGAAACGGACCACAACAAATCTGACCAGACCTGTTTCCCATTCTAGCTATCATGTTAGCTAGAATGGGAACAGCGAAGGTGCGCGCTCATGATGACTGTCAATGTTCATCAAGCAAAAACTCAGATTTCTCGCCTCTTAGCGCGAGTTGAGTCAGGAGAGGATGTGATGATTGCTCGAGCACTCGCACATGATTTGATTCTCGTGTCAGTCGACAAGAACCTTGATCGCTACGGCATCAAGCGCTTGTGGTGATCGTGGCGGGTCGCAACCTTTGGCAACTACAATGCACCTTTGAGGACTTGGAACAGCATGGGTGCGACTCCCAAGGTCATAGTGGGCATGTCCGGCGGCGTCGACTCTTCGGTCACCGCCCTTCTACTTCGTGAGCAAGGCTTGCAAGTCGAGGGGCTTTTTATGAAAAACTGGGACGAGGACAACGGTACCGCCTACTGCACGGCAACCCAGGATTACCAGGATGCACTCAATGTTTGTCGTGCGCTCGATATACCCCTGCGTGAAGTAAGCTTCTCCGAAGCTTATTGGGAGCAAGTCTTTGAAGGGTTTCTCGCCGGGCTCGGCGCAGGGATCACCCCGAATCCGGACGTGCTCTGCAACCGGGAAATCAAATTTGGTCACTTCGGTGCCTGTGCGAAGCAACTTGGTGCCGATACCATGGCAACGGGTCACTACGCTCGACTCTCCCAAAAAAATGGCATGCCTCAACTCCTCAAGGCGCGAGACAGAGCCAAGGATCAGAGCTATTTCTTGCAGATGGTGCCGCGGGAGAAATTCCGCGATGCCGTCTTTCCCCTTGGAGAAATGGAGAAACCAGACGTGCGCCGCATAGCCAAGGAG